>NZ_JBMLSD010000064.1:0-16387 GCF_049240685.1 Flectobacillus sp. | reverse complement strand
TTGGTGAATGGCTTGGTTTATACCAAACCTTGGTTTAAAAGTGCCGCGATGATTACAATGGCGCTAAAAAAGACCAATAATTTACCTTTGATAGAAGCTTGGATTAAAGGCCTGAGCAGTCCTTTCGACCGCAATAATAATGCTGGATATGCCGAAGCTGATAATCTAGGGCAAGCATTATACATGCTTTCGACGGTTGCTGATAAAAAGCATCCTTTGGTGAGTAAAATTTTGGATGAGGCTGATAACTTCGACAAAGGAGGGTTTATCGAAGGGCGTACTGCCGATATGCTTCCACACGCTGTTTATCAGACAAAATGGTTGAAATTTGGCTTGAAAGAGATGCAATTGCCCGATAAATACAAAATTCCCGCACAATACGACTCTTACTCTTCTTTGATTTGGTGGGATTTTCAAAAAGACTATGTGAAAGGCGACCAAGTAGATGATAACCTAGCCTTGAACTCGCCACAATATGTGTGGGCGGAAGACCATTTTTTCAAACAAAATAAAGCCCCAATCTCAGCTCGTGAATATCCTTTGACTTGGGAAGCAGAAGTAACAGATTTGAAATACGAATCGCTCGGTATCATTGACCAAACTTTGGTAGATTTGCGTATTGCTCCTACCAACGCTTGGCAGGCAGCCGAAATATTGTTGCTGTTGTTGGAGTAAAATATTATGTATAAGGCACAAAGTGGATTTATAGCGATAGGCAGTAGGCTTTAGGCAATAGTTGAAAAGTAGATTTTCATTTGCTTAAAGCCTAGTATTATAGAAAATTCTATTAAACTCCGCACTCCCAACTCCGCACTCGACTAGATTCTTTCCTTTCCTCCTTCGTATTTTTTGGGAGCATACAAAAAACCAAAGGCTTCTGCCCCATCGCGTGTATGTACTTTGTGGTGAATAAAGTGTGCTCGCATAATTCTTTTCATGTATTTGCTTTTGGCAACGTATTTAATTTTGATACGACGATGCACAATAATATCATGAAAAATAAAGTAAAATGTGCCATAAAGTGCCACGCCTAGCCCTATCCAGAACAAAAACCACAATTCTGGCACTAAATCTCCTACTATAATGGTAACAGTCGAGACCAGTCCAAATACTACCGAAAACAAATCATTTTTTTCCAATACATCATTGTGATGCACATGATGCGATTCATGCCAGTTCCACATGATACCGTGCATGATATATTTATGAGTAAACCATGCAAATCCCTCCATAAAGAAAAACGTGCCGAAGAACAATCCAAGTTTGAGTAACATAATTTTGAGTAGATGTCTGGTTAAAATCTAAAGGTTTAACCAATAAAGAAATGTAATTGTTTGGTGAAGATACACGCATATTTATAAAAAGCCTACGCTTGAAAATCACTTTATTAGCCTGCCATTGCGCCAAAATCCCTATCTTTGCAAACTAAAATTTGTTAGGCAAGATAATCTAAGCTTTTGGTATTCATAAATTTTATTCCAAAACCATATTATCAAAGGCTGAAGCATTTTGCCCAATACAATAGATTCATAAAAATATGATTTCAAAAACGTACACTCCACAAGAAATTGAAGCCAAATGGTATCAATATTGGCTTGACAACAAGCTATTTGCATCCAAGCCTAATCCTGATAAAGAACCTTATTCGATAGTCATTCCACCACCAAACGTCACGGGCGTTTTGCACATGGGACACATGTTGAATAATACCATCCAAGACGTCCTTATTCGTAAGGCTCGTATGGAAGGTAAGGAGGCTTGTTGGGTGCCTGGTACTGACCACGCTTCAATCGCAACAGAAGCTAAAGTCGTGGCAATGTTGAAAGAGAGAGGTATCGAGAAAAAAGATATTACTCGTGAGGAGTTTTTGGAATATGCCCACGAATGGAAAGATAAATACGGCGGTATTATCCTTGATCAGTTGAAAAAGCTAGGTGCTTCTTGTGACTGGGATAGAACTCGCTTTACTATGGAGCCATCTTTGTACGAAGCCGTAATCGATACGTTCGTTCGTTTGTACGAAAAAGGACAAATTTACCGTGGCGTTCGTATGGTAAACTGGGATCCACAAGGCAAAACGGCGCTTTCTGACGAAGAGGTAATCGAAAAAGACGTTCAGGCAAAACTTTTCCATATCAAATATCCAGTAGTTGGTGCTGATGGTGAATTTTTGACGATTGCAACTACGCGTCCAGAGACCATCATGGCCGATACTGCTATCTGTGTGAATCCAAATGATGAGCGCTATGTAGCCTATCACGGAAAATCAGTGGAGATTCCATTGTTGGGTCGTGCTATCCCTGTGATTACCGACGAATACGTAGCCATGGATTTTGGTACAGGTTGTTTGAAAGTAACACCTGCACACGATTTGAATGACTATGAATTAGGCTTGAAGCACAAATTACCTGTTATCGATATTCTGGATGACGCTGGTTTCTTGAATGAAAAAGCCGTTTTATATGTTGGTCAAGACCGTTTTGCTGCTCGTCGCAATATCGTAAAAGACTTAGAAGAAGCAGGATTTTTAGTAAAAGTTGAAGAATATAAATCAATCGTTAAAACTTCAGAACGTACTGGTGCTGTAATCGAGCCAAAGTTATCGTTGCAATGGTTCTTGAAAATGGAAGATATTTCAAAACCTGCACTCGAAAACGTAATGAATGACAACATTAAGTTGTATCCTTCAAAATTCAAAAATACCTATCGCTCATGGATGGAAAATGTTCATGACTGGTGTATTAGCCGTCAGCTTTGGTGGGGACAACAAATCCCAGCCTTCTATTTGCAAGATGGTACGGTAATCGTTGCTAAAAATAAGCGTGAAGCTTTACGCAAAGCTCAACACGAATTGCAGTTATTTGCCTTGACCGAAGAAGATTTGACACAAGACCCAGACGTACTAGATACTTGGTTCTCGTCTTGGTTGTGGCCAATTTCGGTATTTGATGGTATCGAAAATCCTGAAAATGAGGACATTAAATACTACTACCCGACCAATGATTTGGTAACAGGACCAGATATTTTATTCTTCTGGGTAGCTCGTATGATTATTGCAGGTTATGAATGGCGTGACGAACTTCCATTCCGTAACGTGTATTTGACGGGTATTGTACGTGATAAGCAAGGTCGCAAAATGTCAAAATCATTGGGTAACTCTCCAGACCCATTAGATTTGATTGCGCAGTACGGCGCCGATGGCGTTCGTTCGGGCTTATTATTCTCGGCTCCCGCAGGTAACGACTTGTTGTTTGATGATAAATTGTGCGAACAAGGACGTAACTTCTGTAATAAAGTATGGAATGCATTCCGTTTGGTAAAAGGTTGGGAAATTGCCGATGCCGAACAACCAGCAGGTAATGTATTAGCAATCAAATGGTTTAACTCAAAAATTAGTCAGGTTGTACTTGAGGTTCAAGACCATTTTAGCAAATTCCGTATTTCTGATGCCTTGTTGTCGATTTATAACTTGATTTGGGATGATTTCTGCGGACAATATCTCGAAATTATCAAACCTGCTTTTGGTTCACCAATCGACCGTGCTACGTATGATGCGACTATCGGGATTTTTGAAAAATTGATGGCTTTGGCTCATCCATATATGCCATTTATTACCGAAGAAATCTGGCAAGCAATTGCGGAGCGTCAAGAAGGCGAAAGTATTTGCCGTGCGGCGTATCCAGTAGCTGGCGAAATCGATACACAAGTATTGGCTGATTTTGAAATCTTGTTTGGTATTGTTTCAAAAGTGCGTGAGACGCGTAATACAAAACAAATTTCACCAAAAACAGAATTGCCATTGGCGATTAAAACCGAGGATGTAGCTCGTTATAAGCAACTAGAATCAATCATAGTTAAGCTAGCAAATACCTTAGCGATTGAGTACGTTTCTAGCAATGTTGAAAATGCTATTTCTTTTGTATTAAAAGCTGACGAATTCTTTATTAGTCTTGAAGGAGAACTAGACGTAGAAGCAGAATTAGCTAATGCTACTAAAGAGTTAGAATATAACTTAGGGTTCAAAAAATCAGTGGAAGCAAAATTGTCAAACGAAAGATTTGTCAACAACGCCAAACCTGATGTTGTAGAAAAAGAACGCCAAAAGTTAGCCGATGCTGAGTCGAAGATTAAGGCATTGGAGGAGACGATTGCTCGTTTGAAAGCAATGTAGTCATGAACTATTGATATAATAGCCCCTTGTAAAACATTTTGTTTTGCAAGGGGCTTATTTATTTCCGCAAGATTAAACTCCTGAATAGAAAATGTAACTTAGAATCGTTATAAATAATTAGCCAAATTTAGGACGTTTGACATAAAATCGGCTAAAAAAGACTTATCCACAATTAGGGGCTTTTCCACAGTGGACAAGTTTAAAATGTGGATAACTTTTGTGGAAAATTGTTATATTTTGACTAAAAATGCATGAGGAAGGGCATTTGAGTATCTATTTTTCAACATTTTTATAAAAATGAGTAATAAGATTAAACTTTTTAGTCTTAATTTGCTCTAATCAAAAAATAAAAATAATCCAATCTGGAAAAGTTTTTATAGCGAAATACTTTTAGATTGGATTTAACAACTACCTTTGTTTCATGAAACAAATTATTGCCATATTTCTAAGTGTCACTATCCTTTTGGGAAGTCTTTTTCCAAAGGTGGATACTTTGCAGTTGGCAAAAATAGGCGAGTTAGTGAAGCATTATCAGTGGCATTGCAAGACCGAAAAAAGCAATATGAGCTTTTTGAGCTTTTTAGCAATGCACTATTCGGCAGCCTCAAATCATACCAAAACTGCCAAGCACTCACACTCACACTTGCCTAGTCTGGACTCTCAGGCGGTTCATGCCTTTTTGCCATCCTTTTTTCAGCAAATTTCGCTGAAATTCAAGCCCATTATTAAGGGTTTTGTTGGTCCAAACTTTGTTTGGCAAAACCTTTACGACTTCCTATTAGCCTCCTCGCTACTCAATCCACCCCGATTCTAATCGAATATCTTCCTTTTATTTAAAATTAACATTCTCGGCTCTTTATTGAGAGAAAGTGAATGAGTGATTTGCTATTGAGCATTTTGTGGTTAAATACGTAAATGGATTTTAAAAATTTCATGTATTTACTCTGTTCTCAATAATCAGGATGACTATAAGTTTGAGTGTAATAATGAGTTTCAACGATTCAAATCATTACGCTGTACTCCTACTTGTATTGATGTTTTGAGAGATTCATAAACGATTATAATCAATCAATAGCTCCATCACCAATCCGCTCAATAACCAGCCTCACTACCTTTATTTTAATAAACTAATGATAGATTCATTAATTCGATTCAGCATAAATCAAAAGCTGATTATTGGATTATTTGTCCTGAGCTTAATTGCTTGGGGTGGAATTTCCTTGACTCAGCTTACCGTAGATGCCCTGCCAGATATTACCTCTAACCAAGTGCAGGTAATCACTCAATCTCCTGCATTACCTGCTACTGAGGTTGAAAAATTTATCACTATTCCACTAGAAATCTCCTTAAGAACCGTTCCGAATACCAAAGAAATTCGTTCTTTTTCGAGAATGGGCTTGTCGATTATTACTGTCGTATTCGAAGACGATGTACCTATTGAAAAAGCTCGTCAGCAAGTAACTGAAAAGCTTAAGGAAGCGGAGCCCAATCTAATTGCAGGTGCTGGGCGTCCCGAATTAGCACCTATCACCACAGGACTTGGAGAGTTTTACCAATATACGCTAGCAGTTGATCCAAAATTTAAAAACAACTATTCGCTCACCGAGCTTCGAACGATTCAGGATTGGATTGTAAAAAGGCAATTGCTTGGTATCAAGGGAGTTGTAGAGGTGAGTTCTTTTGGTGGAAATCTAAAACAATACGAAGTGGCCATTAATCCAGAACGCCTGAGTGCGGCTAATGTTACTTTAAACGAGCTCTTTACTGCGCTGCAAGATAACAATTCGAACTCTGGAGGTAGCTATATCGAAAAAGGAACAGATGCCTATTTTATCCGCTCGGAAGGGATGGTGAAAAATGTCGAAGATATCGGCAATATCGTAGTAGCTAATCGCGGAGGGCTGCCTGTATTGGTCAAAGATGTGGCTTTTGTGCAGTTTGGACACGCTGTGCGCTACGGGGCAATGACTCGTAATGGCGAAGGTGAGGCTGTTGGTGCGGTTGTACTCTTACTCAAAGGCGCTTCGGCTCAAGTGGTGACTCAAGAAGTAAAAGCCAGAATCAAAGAAATACAAAAATCCCTTCCAGAAGGTATTACTATTCAGCCATTTATAGATCGCAGTAAGCTAATAGACAAAGCGATAGGTACTGTGGAGAAAAACTTGGTAGAAGGCGGTTTGATTGTCATTTTTGTCTTGGTTTTACTCTTAGGAAATCTTCGTGCTGGGCTTGTGGTGGCCTCCGTGATTCCATTGTGTTTGCTGTTTTCATTTAGTATGATGAACCTCTTTGGGGTATCGGCCAACTTAATGTCGTTGGGAGCTATCGACTTTGGGTTAATTGTGGATGGTGCTGTGATTATTGTCGAAGCCATTATTCATCATTTACACGAACGAGCTCAAAAGGCAGGAAATCATACACTTACATTGACACAACAAGAGATGAATGATGAAGTGTACCATTCAGCAGTAAATATCCGAAAATCAGCAGCCTTTGGTGAGATTATCATTTTGATTGTGTATTTCCCGATATTAGCCTTGACAGGTATTGAAGGAAAAATGTTTAAGCCTATGGCCCAAACGGTTGGCTTTGCTATTATTGGGGCGTTGATTTTATCATTGACTTATGTTCCAATGATGTCGTCTTTGTTATTGAGCAAAAAAGTCAATTTAAAGGAGACAATTTCTGATAAAATCATCAACTTTTTATACAAATTCTACGCCCCTATTATTCGCTGGGTATTGCACCACAAAGCAGTGGTAGTTGGTTCGGCAGTGGCAATGTTTGCGGGTAGTTTATTGCTATTCAGTTCGTTGGGTGGCGAGTTTATTCCAGAACTAAACGAAGGTGATTTTGCGGTGGAGACGCTTTTACATAGTAATGCTTCTTTATCTCAAAGTATTAAAATGAATACCCGAGCGCAACAAATTATTCTTCGAGAATTTCCAGATGAGGTAAGTCAAGTAGTATCACGTATTGGAGCATCCGAAATTCCTACCGACCCAATGGGCATCAATTCTTGCGATTTGATTATTGAACTAAAAGACATGAAGCACTGGAAAAAAGCAGAAACAATGGAAGAGCTTTCTGCGAAAATGGACGATGCTTTGTCGGAATTGCCTGGGGTAAATTTTGAATTTACACAACCTATTCAAATGCGTTTTAATGAGCTAATAGCAGGTACAAAATCTGATGTTGCGATTAAAATTTTTGGAGAGGAATTGGATATTTTATATCAAAAAGCACAAGAATGCGCCAAGCATATCGCTAAAATCGACGGTGTAGGAGATTTAAAGGTACAACAAATCGACGGCGTACCACAAATGGTTGTGGACTATAATCGTGAGAAAATTGCTCAGTATGGTCTTAAAATAAAAGAATTGAACGCTCTTGTAAAAACTGCTTTTGCTGGCGAAGAAGCTGGTGTAGTGTATGAAGGAGAAAAACGCTTTGGTTTGGTAGTTCGTCTCGATTCTGCGTATCGCAAAGATTTACAAAATATCAGCGATTTGTATGTCGATTTGCCAAATGGGGGTAAAATTCCTTTAGCACAAGTAGCAACAATTTCATATCAGGACGCTCCTACCGAAATTGCTCGAGATAACGCTCGTCGTCGTATTACCATCGGTATTAATGTTCGTAACCGCGATGTTGAAAGTTTGGTGCATGAAATACAACAGGTTTTGGATAAAAAAGTAGAACTTCCTGTAGGGTACAATTTTGTATATGGAGGAGCTTTTGAAAACCTCAATGCAGCCAAAAGTCGTTTGGCAATTGCAGTGCCTGTTGCACTATTCCTAATTTTTGCTTTACTGTTTTTTACCTTTAATTCTCTCAAAGAAGCCCTTATCATTTTTGCCGCTATTCCACTATCCGCTATTGGCGGCGTAATGGCGCTATGGCTTCGTGGGATGCCGTTTTCGGTGTCGGCTGGTATCGGATTTATTGCTTTATTTGGTGTAGCTGTACTCAACGGGATTGTATTGATAGCCTATTTCAATAGTCTTGAAAAACAGGGTATTACTGATATTTATGAGCGAATTATAGAAGGTACTAAAACGCGTTTTCGCCCCGTAGTTATGACGGCTTCTGTAGCTTCTTTAGGCTTTTTGCCAATGGCACTTTCACATTCGCCAGGTGCTGAAGTACAGCGCCCTCTGGCGACGGTAGTGATTGGTGGGTTGATTTCTGCTACCCTTTTAACCTTGGTCGTATTACCTGCCATTTATAGCTTAGTGGCCACTAGGGTCAAAATCAAACCTTCGATAGCAACGATTCTTGTATTACTGAGCTTCGGAATAGTTAAAACAGCACCTGCCCAAAACACGCCAGTTTTGACGCTGGATAACTGTATAGAAAAAGCTGTTCAACAAAATCAAAGTATACAGGTGGGCAAACTTGAAATTTCGGGCAATAGGGCTTTAGAAAAAACCGCGAAGGACTTGCCCAAAACTAGTTTTGATACCCAATTTGGTCGCACGCAGACCTATACCAACAATGATGTAACCTTTAGTTTGGGACAATCATTTGCCTTTCCCTCTTTGTACAAGGCACAAGAAAATCTGTTGAAAAGTCATACCACTTCGTCCGAAAAACGCCTAAATATGACGAAGAATCAAGTAGTAGCAGAGGTAAAAAGTTTGTATTATCAAATTTTACTCAATACCCAATTACTCAAGGTGGTGCAGCAACAAGATAGCTTGTACCAAAGTGCTTTCAAGGCGGCTTCTTTACGCTACCAGACAGGTGAAACCAATTTACTCGAAAAGGTTTCGACCGAAACTCGTCTGCGTGAAATTCAAAATAGAATTCAAAGTATTTTGTCTGATGAAAAGAGTCTTTATCAAAGCCTTTCATTTTTACTCAATATTCCTGCTGATTTTGTGATTGATACCCAGATTAATATGCAAAAGCCTTTGCAGCTTCAAATAACAGAAGTAAGTAATAATCCATATCTGGAATTGCTTAGACAGCAAATTGAAGTGAGTCAACTACAAACAAAACTCGAGAAAGAGCGTTTGAAGCCTGATTTTAAAGTAGGTATTACCAATCAAAGTATTGAGCGAAATTATAACCAAAACTTTGTTCAAGCAGGGCTCAATTTTCCCCTTTTTGCCAAAGCACAAAAGGCACGAATCAATGCCGCGGGCATCAATGAGCAAATCGCCAAAGAAAGCTTGTCTCTAGCCGAACAGCAAACCACCAAGCAGCTACAATCATTAAAGATTCAGCTCAATAAACTGCAAAAGTCGGTACAGTATTATCAAAGCTCAGCTATTCCGCAGGCTAATTTGATGATTAGCACGGCTCATAAAAGCTATCAAGCTGGTGAAATCGAGTACGTGGAGTTTGTCCAAAGCATTACGCAGGCTTGGCAAATCAAAGAAATGTATTTGAGCGAAGTTCACAATCTAAATCAAGTAATTATCAATATCGAAACTCTTGTAGGCCATGAATAAGAAAGCCCCTATATATATTACTCTTTTGTCGAGTTTACTTTTATGGAACTGCTCAAAAGACCCAAAATCCGAAACAGCAACTGAAGCAACTACTGAAAAGGTGGTAGATATCGTTCATGTGAGCGAGGCACAAGCCAAAAACGTTCAGTTGCCAGTGGGTGATTTTGAACAAACCATTGTAGGCGAAGAAGTCACCGCCAACGGTAAGGTAGAAGTGCCACCTCAACAAATGATTTCGGTGAGCGTGCCGATTGCAGGTTTTGTCAAAAGAATTGATTTATTGCCTGGCACGCCAGTACGTAAAGGGCAAGTATTGGCAGTGGTACAAAGTATGGAATATGTGCAGCTACAACAGGAATATTTGCAAGCCTTGAGCAAACAAAAATTCCAAGAACAGGATTTGAGTCGTCAAGAAACCCTAAATCAAGAGAATGTTGGTTCAAAAAAGAAATTGCAACAAATTGATGCTGAATACCAAACAGGTAAAGCAATTATTAACGGTTTAGAGGAAAAACTTAAATTGATTGGGTGCAATATTGCAAAACTCAAAGCGGGCACAATTACACCCTCTATTAACGTTATTTCTCCCATTAATGGTGTAACCAAAATGGTGTATGTCAATATTGGTAAAAACATCGCTCCTACTGATGTCATGATGGAACTCGTGAGCCGTGAGCACATGCACTTGGAGTTGAATGTTTTTGAAAAGGATGCTAATAAAGTACAAGTGGGTCAAACATTTTTGCTTGAAAATCCTAGACTTGCCGATAAGCCTTTAACAGGGAAAGTGATTTTGGTCGGACAAACTATCGAAGGCCCAACCAAAGCTATTTTGGTTCATGGACACCTAGATAATGAGGTTTTGGAACAAAAATTAGTAGTAGGACAATACGTAAATACCAAGATTTTGACAGGTAAAAAAGCTGTTCAAACCTTGCCCGAAGATGCAGTGGTTCGTCGCGGAGAAGGTGGATTTATTTTTGTAAAGTTAAAAACGAATAACTATCAACAAATTCCTGTAAAACTAGGTATTACCGAAAATGGTATGGTAGAAATTATCCTTGAAAAAACGCTACCATCAAAAGAAATCGTCAAAGCAAATGCTTCTGTTTTACAAGCAATGCTAGCAGGTGGCGAAGGTGAAGAGTAGAGAGAAACATGAATCTTGAGTAGTAGAGACGCAATGTTTTGCGTCTAAAAAGCGGTCGGAAAATAATTTCTGACCGCTTTTTTGATATAACTCGGCTCAAGACGCAATCATTACCTCTCTACAGTTGGCATTCAAATTTTATAATAATCACTCATTCTCTCAATCTCAATTCACTCAATTAGTTGGCTACTGAAAATCAATTATGAATGTCTCTCTCCACTTACTCAGAAACCTCCTGTTTTTTTGTAGAATGCCACATGATGCGCTATTTTAGTTTGGTAATAATCCTAAACGCTCGGTATGAAAGCCCTTATTTATCTATCTTTCTTCTTTATGTCTCTATCTGAAACTATTGCTCAAAATTTTATTGGTAACTGGCAAGGACAAGTTCAGGGCAGTGGAGGTTCTTTACCTGCCGAAATGTCCATTACAAGTGCTGGGAACAGCCAAATTGTTGGCAAACTACATGTGCACTCAGGTGCAAACATTGAAAGCTACGAACTAAAATGTACCGTCAATACTCCCAATGCCATTGGCACGCTTTCATATAAGGATGGAACCGTATTTGGCATCGAAATGGCTTGGCAAAACAACACAATCCAACAACAGATTAGCTACAATAATCAGGTTATTTTACAAGGGAGTTTTGCCAAAAAAACAGAGCCTACAAAGCCTGCTACCGTAGCCACAAAACCTGATGGATTATTTCGTGACCCCAATCTTGTTGGCGCATGGACACATCATGAAAATTATTCTTCAAACGGAGGATTTTATGGAGGGAGTAGCACTACTATTGTACTCAATGCCGATGGCACTATCGACGATGGAGGCTCAAGCGCTTATGTAAGTGGCCCCAATAGCTCTGGAAACGCTTCAGGAGGAGGAGATAACTCTGTAATTGCTCAAATCAAAGCAGCGGGAGCTCGCTGGTTTACCAAAGGGAATATGTTGTACTGGCGCATTACTATCAATGGCAAAGTAACGGATGTCCCCAATTCGAAATACTATATCGAAAAAGGAGCTTTACTATTAACGGATTATAACACAGGCAAAAAAATGCTGTATTACAAGAAATAACTGATTAGATGATAAAATTGAATTTACTAGTTCAAGGCTAAGTCTTGGACTTATTTTTTTACAGTTTAATACTGTTTTTACAAAATTTAGTAAAAAAGTCTAGATACCAGAATCACACTTTCTCGTTTTGTCCAGTAATTAGGTCTGAGGCAAGATTTGACTATAACATTTTGGTTATGAGTATATTCTGATAACAGATATACTTTTAACGAATAGCTTACTTTTACTTAAAAATTATAAGATACACTTGCTAATAAGTACCTCGAAATCAAATTACTTTTGAACGTGTTGATAGAATAATCTGAAGTATTAGTTTGAAAAAAATATTTCATATTAAAGAGGTTTTGCCCATCAAGTCTAAGCTCATATTTTTTCTTAATCGGTCGATATTTCAAATAAGCATCACAAAACAATAAATAATCTTTTGAAAAGTTTTTGTTTGGGATAAGATACTCAAGGTTTGTTACAAAAAACCATTGTTTATTAGGTTTGAAGATAATCTTAAAAGTGTTTTGTAAAGCATTGTTTTGTATAGACTGTTTACTTGCGATGTTCTGGCTGTGATTATTTATCAATACTAAAGAGTTCTCAAAATTTACTTTGTAATCAAATGCAGTTTTAGCAAATAGTTCTAGCGTGACAAAGTGGTTGTTATTTAGCCTCAAGTCAGAAGCATTCACAACATTGTAATAATTGGAAAATGCGTAGTTAGATTTTAGCCTGATTGTACTATTTAGTATGGGGAGATATTTCTCTACAAGAAAATCGGCAGTGATGTTTTCATTTGGTTTTGATGAAAAAAAATATTCTAGGTAACTATTTCTGCGATTGATAGAAATATTGGAGAAATAACTACCATGGTTTTTCAGATAATTGACACTTGCATTAAGCCGAAATTGCTGATATAGATTATTGATAGCGTAAACTACACTAATTACCAGCAGTTTTTGTAGAGAAAGTACAGGCTTACTGCTAGCAAATAATCTATTTGATAGCATAATTGGGTTAGAAAATAATGATTCCTCCGTGAAGTTCTTTTGACTAAGGCTGCTATTTATTCCCAAAATAGATATGGGATTTAACTTTAATTTCAGTAAAAGAGATGGCTCAACTATGAAATTTTCTTGAAATAAATTCCCTAATTTTTGTGTAAAAAATCTCCCTTTCAATGAAGTCGAAATCCTTAACCTCCTTAAATTATTCTCGTATATTCCTTGATTGTACAAATTACTTGTTGTATAAGTAAAATCATTATTTGAAATGACCGTATCTGATGAGTTATAGAGATTCGAATTTAGAGTTGTTTGTTCTACATAATTTCCAATTGAAAACGAATATTTAGACTTATTGGTACGACCCAAAATAATTGCTTGAAGCTGCAAGGTATTTTTTCTATTCCTACAGACTTGGGTGAAGGTGGAGTAAACGCTAGTGCTACTGTCGGAGATAAGATTTAGGGTGAAATTTTGATTAATATCATTAGAAGACTGGCTAGCTAGGAATTGTAGCGCATGCTTATCGGTTAATCTATTCGTAAAAAGTAATGATTGTTTAAAGTTATGGTTGTGTGTATTTAACTGAGCAGATTGGGTATTGAGAGTATTCTGTAAGATATTGGTGTGGGCATAGCTTTTTGTATTATCAAAAATGATTTTGTATTCTAACGAGCTTTGGTCTGATAGAATACTTTGGAGTTCTATATCGCCACGAGCTTGATGCGGTTCTTTTGCGGAAAGATAATGATCAGAAGTAGCAAGTATTCCTTGAGGAAGGAAATTTGTATTTTCGATAGACTGTATCGAAGATACACGATCATTCAAGTAGTATAAATTTCCTTTTATACTTACCCTTTTATGGAGTTTTATAAGACCATTATAGTTACTAAATAATGCATTGTTTATATTGGCTCTTTTATCATCTAGGTTATTCGAAATAATGATATCCGAAATAATAGGCTTGGCCAAGATGTTTTTATCTCGTAATTGTTCTACATTTTGGCTTGTGGAAAAGTAATCGAAGGGAGAGTTGTTTTGCCCTATATTGTTATACGAAGCCGTACCAAAGGATTTATAATTTTGGGTAATACCTAATAAGTTTAAGGCATGATTTTGGGCTACGCCTCTGCCTTCTGATGCTCCCAGAGCTATATCTATACTCCCCGATACATCTAAATGAGCCTTTTTTAGTTTTAAATTCAACGCAACTTTATCATTGGAATCGATACTTTTTAGTAGTGGATTTTCCGAAAAGTTCTCTATAACTTGTACCTCTTCAACCATATCCACATTGATATTTTTAGTTCCAATGGCATAATTGAACCCGAATAGATTATCTCCTTCCAAGTTGACTGTTTCAATGGGTTTTCCTTTATACGTTATTTCGCCCGTTTTGTCGTTGACCTCTAGGCCTGGTAGTACTTTGATGATATCAATAATTTTTCTTTCTGTACCATTGCTATACTTCGAAACGTTAAATTTAGTAGTATCGCCATTTATTGTAAATGGCAAAGCCTTTGTCGATACAGTCACCTCTTGTAGCTCAACGACCGAGTCTTTTTCCAATATAAAGTTGTGAGTATAGATATTTGACTTTTTGATATCTTCAAGAGTCCAAATATCCTTTTTATATTTATCTGCAGTTATTTCAATCAGTGCTTTTTTCAAATCGCTTGGTAATTCCAAACGGTATTCTCCATTCTTTGTAGTACAAAAGGCTAGTATAGATTGAGCGTTGATAGAGTCTTTTACAACAATATTGGCATTATTGATTTTTTCTCCTTTGTGGTTTTTTACGTTCCCGCTAATAAGCTGCCCAACTACTGTATTTGATACCAAAAGAAATAGGAGTATATTAATATTCGAGGCCGGTACCTTGCTGAGCTTTAGGATAAATAATTTCAGGAGCATCAATTTTGAGGTAACCGTTTGTTTCATTATCCGAATTTGTTTTTATCATTTTTACTGCATTATTCACCGTCGAAATAAACTTGGTGGTAAAATCTGACCAGCTATAAAACTTGTGTTTTTTTTGGATAGAAGCATCTATTTTCTCATTCAAATTTTCATTGATTTTTGATGCAGTAAACTGATAGGCATAATCATCACTATGAACTTCTAGAATCAGCCCTGTTAGTCCTCCAAATTTCCAAGGTCCGTTAGAATATGGATAATCAGCACTAAAGAAGGCCACATATTTTCGCCCACGGAATGTTGTAATGGCACTATTGCATTTGTGACCAAGAATCGTTTTTGTATCTTGAGTTAAACTCCATTTCATACAATGTAGCGAATCCTTCACATAAAACATTTTATTGAATAGCACATCACTTAAGTAGATAGTCTGTTCAGGAAAATTTTTTAACAAAGTCAAACTGACACTCTCTGTATTGTTTGGCGTCTCATTGGGGATATCTTTCCAAATACTCGTAGAGTCACTGAGAATAAGGAGATTTTTGTATGAGCTATCGTTGTATTTAACATCGTATTCAACGCTCATATTTTGAGCAAACGAAAGATATGAAATGAGCGTTACAATTGTTAATAGTACTATTTTCATGACATTAAGGGGGAGCTTTGTTGCAATTTTGATCAGAAAATACTTGTAGAGATATCTATTATACCTGTTAAAAGACAAGGGATAGCAGGCGATGCTTTTGCTTTCATGTGAGTAATTATTGAGCCAATAAAATATTGGAAGGTTTAATAATTCATGCCTTTTATTCATGATGGCATATTTCATTAGTTCTTTGATTGGTGTAGGGAAAGAACAAAACCTTATAATCGTAGCTACTTGATTTTTTGAGAGAAGTAATAGGTTTTTTAGGTGAGATTTCTAAACTTTTACTGTTACTTCTGTAGCAAACTTAAGGCGTTTTCTGTATTTTTATTATGCAAGTTTGAATAAAGTAATATATTTCAATTTTTTTAGAGTTGCTGTATTTATTCGAATGTCCTATATTTATGTATGTTTTACTCTATTTTATTTATGAAAATTGGCTACAAACTACTTCTATTGAGAAAAAGAAATAATTACTCTCAAGAATTTATTGCAGAAAACGTCGGGGTTTCGCAATCTACTTATTCGCGCTTAGAAAGTGATAAATCAATACTGAAAGGGTATTTATTGAAACGATTTTGCGATTTTTATAATATCCCACCTTCGTACTTCTTATCTGATACCGAAAACATCATTCCTAAAGACCAGGAGGCTTTGAATAAAAAACTACAAGAAAAGGAGCGCTTGATTTACCAATTGAAGTCAGAAATTAGTGATTTAATGCATGAAGTGAATATATTGAAGTCAAAGCTTTTTTCTGGAGCCTAAGTGCTTTGTTTTTTTACGATAATACAAAATCAGACTATTGGGATTTGAGCAAAAATGTTTCTTAAGTTAGTGACCAAATAAAATTTAAGATTGTGCTTTGGGCTTTTAGGTAACGGCTTTCGGCAGTAGGCTTTTAGCTTTGGGCTTTGGGAAAAAATATATCTATGGTTACTAAAAAACACTTAAACACTCTGTGCCTTGTGCCTG
>NZ_JBMLSD010000063.1:0-8708 GCF_049240685.1 Flectobacillus sp. | reverse complement strand
ATTTCGTGTATTTAAGTAATCGTGAAAAATTAGATTTAAGTTTTGTGTTGAAGGCACAAGGCAAAGAGTGTTAAATTGTTTTTTAGTAACAATAGATATGTTTTTGCAGAATGCCCTTAGCTCAAAGCCGAAAGCTCAATAAATAAATTTTATTTTGTGTGCCAACATAATGATATCAATGCTGAGTTATGGATGCACTGAATATTCTATTTTTTCATTGTATCCTGAATCCATGTGCGGAAAGAAGCCGTTCGGGTGAAGGTGCTGATATCACCATAAGCACCGTCTTTCAAGCCAACAAGCGGTTCTGTAACCCCTCCATTAAGCACACCGATAACTGTCCATTTAAAATTAATCTTCATCAGCAAAGGACCTCCACTATCTCCTTGTACGGTAGTGGCTTCCCAGTCCAAAGCCTTGCTGGCACTTGTACCTAAACCCAAGGCTTTTTCTTGATCATTGGCGTAGCTGTCTCCTAATGTATTGAGTACGCCAGAAGGGTCATCAAAGTCAAAAGCCAAAGTCCCTCCTTCATGGTTTACCCCATTGATTACATGGGTAAGTCCTCCCATTCGACGATCTAGTATATTTTCTAAAGCGTGTTTTTTGGAACGCTTGCCAGCGTCTTGTCCCGACTGAGCACTATAATCACCATATCCTGCATACCATACGCGTCCTCCGATAGTCTCTGCATCCATCGTAAAGTTTACTGCCGCTGGAGTGATAGATGTTATGGGAGAAGCAAGTTTGATCAGCGCAATATCATTTCCATACTTATAAAAATCCCCCCCGTCCAACCAACTAGGTGCTATATACAAGGCTGATACCTTTCGGGTTTCGACTGGACTATTAGGGTCTGCTCCTACCAATATACTGAGCTTGTCAATGCTCGTTGGGGCGGAATCTTTAGCTGGGTCAAAAAAACAATGACCTGCCGACAATACCCATTGTGACCCAATAAGCGTTCCGGTACAAGTACCACTAGCCTCGCCATGATCTGTGTTGATGAATACGACTGGGGAAAAATCAGGATAATCAGTAGTGTTGAATGGTGCTTGGTTGGTAGCAATGCTTTCGTACTTTGATAAAGGTATATCATGACGCACGCCAAAGGTAGCTGGAACATTCGTTGGTGCTGTTCCGTCTGTGTTGGGAGCTACGTCGTTATCTTTACTACAGCTAAATAACGCAACAGAAGCAAGAGATATGCACAAAAATCTTCTGATGTTAATCATGATTTTAAAGGAACTTTTATCAAAAATTACTTAGAAAATAAAACCAACGGTCATCATTTTGATTTATGCCGCCACATAAATCAGCTAATGTTTACAGACCGTTGGTGGGTTGTCATAGCCTAAACAACAATACAAAGTTATGGTACGTAATTTTTATAAATTAGACTTTCCTCGCGAATGGATGCTTTTGATGAATAGATGGGCGTTTTCTTTACATGAGTAGTAAAACAGCTTTGTAGCATCGCTGAACTCTAAAAATTCTTCCCAAAACAACCGCTCCTTCGAGCCGAAAAACCATTCCTCAAAGATTTTAGTGTAACTCCATTTTTAGTTCTAACTTTGAATTATACTGACAACCATTAAACCAGAATTCCAGATGACCCCATCTAAACAACATGCTTTTATCAAGAAGGTAAAAGACATAACTATAGGAAGTACAATAGCTTTGAGTTTATTCGGACCAGCAGTTTTATTACAGAGTTGTTCGAGTAACCAAAACGATGATGGAGACTATGAAGAGGTAGAAGTTTACAAAAAAGGTGTAAAGACGTATATTTCTGAAACAAGTAAAGGCGTTTTTAAAATAACAAAAGAAGTCGAAACCGAGGCAGATAGCTCGGTGGCATACGTTACTTATTTGGATGGCAAACAAGATACCTTATCGCCAAGAGCTGTAAAAGCACTAATCGACCAAGATGTAGCCAGACATCCACAGCATATAGGCCAAAGCTCAAGTTTATCCAATGCATTACTTTATGGTGGTATGGGTTACTTTTTGGGCCGAACCTTAAGCCCCAGCTACGCTAACTATCGTCCAGATTTGTCTAGCAACGGATTTAGCACAAATCAAATGCAAAAAGATACCACCAATAGGCGTCGCTATCATTCTGGTAGTAGCCTTTGGAGTCGATATTATGTAAGTCAACGAGTATATAATAGCTCACAGCAAGTGCATCATGCTATTAATACCTCTCGTACAACTTTTAGTAGACCCACTGGCGGTCGTTCTGGTTTCTTCCGCAGTAGTTCACATGGAGGATTCCATGGCTAACCAGCTTTATTTTATTTCACCCAATTTCAAAATTTATGATTCATTTAAAAAGTTTAAGTAATTCTCCTGAGTCTGCTCTTCGCAATGCCGATTGGTATTGGATGCTTGGAGAAGATACCCAAAGTTATTTGACCAACCAAGTTGTGGTAGTTTCTGAAACTGAGGCCGAAAAGTATTATGCCGCAGCCAATGAGCTATATGAAATGTACATTGAGGCAGCTCAACATGTAATTGACCAACACAAATTTGCTGAGTTAGGTATTCCTGAAAATCTTATTGAGTTAGTAAAGTATTCTTGGGAAAATGACCGCCATTGGCATATTTATGGGCGTTTCGACCTAGCTGGCGGGCTCGATGGAAAGCCCATCAAACTTGTTGAATTTAATGCCGACACAGCCACCTGTATCCCCGAAACAGCGGTTGTACAGTGGGCATCGCTAAAAGCCAATCGCCTCGACGAAACCCTTCAGTTTAATACCTTGTACGAATCATTGGTGGCGCAGTTTAGCGAAATGCGTAAACAAAATCCTGACCACGAACCAACGCTATTGATTTCAACTATGGAAGGATACCCAGAAGACGACACCAATATGCAGGTTTTGGGCGAAGCTGCCCGTGAAGCTGGCTTTGAAGTCGCTTTTGAATATATTGAAAATACAGAATTTTCGAGTATTGAAGGTATCTATAAACAAAGCTCAAACGACGGCAGTTTTACTCGCTATGATTTTTGGTTTAAGCTTGTACCTTGGGAATACATCGGCTGGGACGAACCAGAATTAACTCAGATTTTAACGGATTTGGTCATCAATCAAAAAACAGTTGTATTAAATCCCGCTTATACGCTTCTTTTCCAATCAAAAGGTATCTTAAAAGTTTTGTGGCAATTATTCCCAAATCATCCACTTCTTTTAGAAACGGCGTCAACACCATTAGTCAATAAAACTTCTGTCGAAAAAGTCCTTTTTGGTCGTGAAGGTGCTAATGTTAAAATCTTGGATACCGCAGGAAATGCCGTTTCGGAAACAGAAGGAGAATATTTTGAACAGAATAAAGTTTACCAAGAGTACGTCGATTTCTTGCAAGACCCAGAAGGAAGTTATTATCAAGCAGGTGTATTTTTTGCAGGAGAAGCTTGCGGATTAGGCTTTAGAAAAGGTGGAAAAATTATTAATAATACGGCACAGTTTGTAGGACATATTATTGAATAATTAAGTGAGTGGTGATTGAGTGAATGAGTGACTAAGTTACAACGTATGATAAAACTTAAGTTATATGTTTAGGCACTAGGCATAAGGCAAAGAGTGTTAAAATGTTTTTAGTAACGATAAATATATTTTTGCCGAATGCCCAGGGCTGAAAACTGAAAGCACAAAAATTAAACTTTATTTTGCCCACTAACTTAATTTAAAATAATCACTCATTCGCTCACTCACTCAATTACTCAATAGCCTTTGGTCTCAAGTCCAACAAAACCACCTCCCATAATTCTGGATGCGTGGTATCAAAATATTCGTGAATAATCTCAAATCCTACACGAGCATGAGCCGCTAATGAGCGTGTATTTCTTTTGGCAACTTCGGTAATACAAAGGTCATATTTACCAGATAATCGCTCTTTATGTAAGGCATACATTCCATCAAAAATACCTTGTCCACGATAGCCTTCGGCTACGCAAATTTGCCCCATTGCATAATATCTGTATTCTTTTATGGGCTTACCTTGGTAATTTAACTCATCAAGCATGTCAAACATAGCCATCAATACAGGAATGTCATACCTAAAGCTTGTTGGCATAACCAGCGCATAACCAACCACTTTGTCTCCATCCTTGGCAATGATTTGTGGCTCAGCAGCATTCATTCTTGATAGTAAATCAAAATTATGCTGAACAGTTACAAAGCCCTGACTAGTTGCCACATCGTCTGAAATATTCTTGTTAAGATTCTGTTGTTGCAAATCTAATACTTGATTTACTTCCTCGTCACTTGTGATAGTTGTGAATATGATTGACATTTGGCTCAAACTTTAAATTCTATTTCCTTAACCTTCTAAACTCCAAACAATCAACACTTTATTGTACCTATAGTATTGATTTGTTTATTTCAAAAGACAAAACTCAGTATTTTAATTTATAATAAAAAATACCTTTTTTCGATATTTTTATAACAAAAAAGCATTAATTCAATCTTCTGACCATAAGTCTTTTGATGACTTCAAAAAGTACTACAGGTTGTAAAGTGCGCCAATTGACCACATCTAAGGTACCTCCAAAATTGATATAATAGTCAAGGTGATATTTGGTCCATTCTTTTTGGATAAAATCTCTAAAATTACAAGCGGCAATCCAACCGTCCTCTACTTCCTCAAACCATTCGGCATAATAATCGTCATCGGTTGAGCCATGAAAATTGAGTATATTCTCTCCTATCAGAATAAATTGATTAATTCCTTGTCCAATCAAATGGTCGATTACATTGCGTTTAAACCACATAATGTCGTTGTGAAGCGTATCATTCCATTCGCCAAACATCTCGATAATCACAAACTGTCGATTATAATCGGCAAAAAGGATTTTACAATATAAAGTAGGAGACTCAAACTCATCCCAAAATGGATGAATATAATAGCCATAAATGTCATTTTCGTACATGGAAGTGTTATACAACCTTCCATAAAAGGGAGAACGAGGGTCTTTTGATGCCACATAATGACTTTCCCATTGATAAAAGGGTTCAATATCTTGCATGAGCGGAGACTAGGTATTAATGATGAATTGTGAGTTAGGGTTGTACGAAGGTTTGTATTTTGTTCAAAAGCGTTCTTATTATTCGCATTTTGGGGTGTAGTGGCAACCGCAAGGGTTGCCGCTACACAATTTGTATTTGAAAGATACAAACCTTCGTACACTACTAATTATGAGTGGTGAAATAGTACTTTACAAAGGATTTTCAACTATTTCAGATTTGGGATTTTTGATTTCGGAAATAAAGTAACATACCTCTATTTTTTACAAAACATAAAAGATTAAACTTCCGAAATCCAACATCCGATATCCGAAATAAACAGTTTTTCTAAACTCAGCACTTACAACTAATAAGATTTAATCATATCACTTGGAATTGCAACTACGAAACTTGCTGAACCTTTATGTTTGGTGTTAGGCTCTTTAATGTCTGCCTCCTCTACTGTATTGATGGTGACAATTTTCAAAGCTGGGTTTGCTTTCTTCAAATACCAAATAATTCCTTCAAAGTTGTTGGAGTGGTAACTACCATTGAAGTGCAAAAATGATTTTCCTTCCGACCAGTTCTTCAAAATAAAATGTGCCATCGTAGCATCTTTGGTGGCTTGAGCCTTAGCAATATTTTCGGCAGAAATGGTACTTCCACCCATGCCGTGCATCCCTCCCATTTTCATCATTTCGGCATAACCTGGCAGGGTCAAATCGACAGTAATTGGGAGTGGAGCTACACTTTTTTTCCCCTCTTCACTCAATTGATTAAGTGCTTCTAAGCCTCCTTTTGAAACTAAGCTTGCGTAGCGTCGTGGAATGTTGGTTGCCACAAAAGGAATCTTGTTTTTCTGGGCAAAATCGACCATTGGCTTATAATCGGTGGCATAATTTTGCCACATTTTAGCTTCAGTCTCAAACTGCTTTCCTGTAATAATTCCTTTCAGATATTCATCAAGAACAACCTGATTATCTGCCTCAAACATTTCGGCACCTAAAACCAACTTACCCCCTTTTTCCGTATATAAGTCTTTGGTGACTTGGAGCTCTAGCCAGTGAGCTATCGGATTGTCGTGAAGTTCACCAAAAAACACAATATCAGCTCCTTTGGCCTCCGAAATCAGTTTTTCGTAAGAGCTTGACTGCAATTGTGCTGTGTAGATTAAATAAGCAGGCTTGTCGGATCTAAATCCAAGCGTAAAAAATACTATTAGTAGGACAAAGGTAAATTTCCACATAATAAAAAAAATGTATGTTTTATTTTCAAATTGATGTTAAAATAACACTTTTGTAGTTAGATGGTTCAACTTATACCATGATAATTACGAATTTCCGAACCAATTCATTGCTATACTATTAAATCATACTCCCCAATGACAACACAAGAAGAATTGATCACTAACTTTTACCATGCCTTTTCTCAAAAAGATACCCAGTACATGGAAACTTGCTATCATTCAAAAGCCACATTCAAGGACCCCATCTTTTACTTAAAACAACCCTTGATTATGGAAATGTGGCGGATGTTAATCGAACGAGGCTCTGATATGAAAATTGAGCTACTAAAAGTTCGAACACATCGCAACAAGGTCGAAGCTACATGGAAAGCGTCTTATACTTTTGGAAGTACAGGCTTACCCGTTGTAAATACGATAACTTCGACTTTCTCTTTTTCCGAAAACAAAATTTACCAACAACATGACCATTTTAATTTTTATAAATGGGCCAGTCAGTCATTAGGAATCAAAGGAAAACTTTTAGGTTGGAGCAGCTTCTTGCAAAATAAGGTAAGAAAGCAGGCCATGCAAAGGCTCGAGGCTTATGCTAAAATTTCACATCAAGACTAATACTTTCTGAGACTTCTTTTTTCTCTTTCCAGCATTTATTTTATTTTTTTTAAATTCTTAGAAACTATTTTTCTTTGTACTTGGTTTATTAAATGTAGATACATTAAATATCATTACATTAAATATTGATCTGACCAAACTCATGGAATTATTAGAGAAATTGAATTGGCGCTATGCGACCAAGAGAATGACAGGAGCAACAGTTCCTCAACAAAAACTAGAGAATATTTTAGAAGCTATTCGTTTGTCGGCATCATCGATGGGGCTTCAGCCATATACAGTATTTGTTATCGAAAACCCTGAATTGCGCAAACAAATCCAACCAGCGGCCTACAATCAACCACAAATTGTAGAATCTTCACATATTTTGGTATTTGCTGCTTGGGACAATGTTACTGAAGCACAAGTAGATAGCTATATGGCTCATATTGCCGAAGAACGCGGCATTCCTGTAGAGTCACTTGCTGGTTTTAGAGCAAATTTTGGTGGTATTTTGAGTCGTTCGGCTGAAGAAAACTTCAACTGGACTGCTCGCCAAACATATATAGCATTGGGTACTGCCTTGGTAGCTGCTGCTTACGAGCAAGTAGATGCCACTCCAATGGAAGGTTTTAATCCTGCGGCAGTTGACGAAATTTTAGGTTTGAAAGAAAAAGGCTTAAAAAGCGTTTCGATTTTAGCTTTGGGTTACCGCGATGAAGCAAATGACCCTTTAGTAAAAGCGAAAAAGGTTAGAAGAACAGCAGATAAGTTATTTGTAAAAATTTAATACGATTATCTGATTATCCACAAAAGACTATGCTCTGTGAGTTTAGTCTTTTTTTTTGTTACCTTAGAAAAAGTATTTTTGATTTGAAAATTTGGTAATTTGAAAAATGAAACGGTTTGAACTTTTTCGAAACGTGTGAGTAATTATCCTTTTTTCATACTCTCATAACTTGTTTGTATACATGAAAGAACTACTAGAATCGCTGAGTTATAGAATAGAAATTGTAAGTACATACTGGCAATCTCAATCTGAAGAATCACTATCGTTGAAAAGCTCGCCTGAAAAATGGAGTAAGAAAGAAGTACTTGGTCATTTGATTGACTCGGCACAAAACAACATCCGTCGCTTTGTAGTAGGTCAGTATCAATCTAAAGCACAGATTATTTACGAACAAAATATTTGGGTAGAAGCAGCAGATTATCAGTCTTATCCTTCTGATGATTTATTAGAATTGTGGCGACTGCTCAATAAGCATTTGATACGCATATTGGCCAACTTACCAGAAGAAAAATATCAAGTTTTGACTAATTGGAGCAAAGAGACCGTACCTGATGCCTATCCTACCCTTTGGGAAGTAGCACAAGATTATTTATGTCACTTAGACCATCACTTGAAGCAATTGGGGATGATAAAATAGAAACACGAGCCATCTACACTTTAATGATGAGCAAATGGATAGATTAATATTACTACACTGGCAGAATAGACGCAGTAATAGCGTCTCAAATCAATAAAATCTAGCATGGGGGCATCAAAAAAGCGGTCGAAAAATATTTCCTGACCGCTTTTTTGATAAAAACTTGACCAATATTTTTAAAACGTATTTTAATAAGTTTGTACCCAAAATAAAATTTCATTTCTCAGGCAATAAGCATTAGGCATTAAGCCGTATGCTAATTTTATGAAATTATAAAGACCTTTTGCCTAAGGCCTACGGCTTACAGCCTAAAGCCGAGTACTTAAATTTAATTCTGTATAATTACTTAAAGTTATTTTATCTTAAAATTAAGCCCAATATTAAAGCCAATCTTATTAGGTCTTACCAGTAAAAGAGCACTTGCATCTGATTGGTGAT
>NZ_JBMLSD010000062.1:0-1591 GCF_049240685.1 Flectobacillus sp. | reverse complement strand
CTTTACACGTACTAACTTCAAAACGTAGCGTACCTTTATCAAAAGGTCAATGTCTTAAAAAAATATTTTTGTAATATGAAAATCAGAGTAGGTCAAGGATACGATGTACACCGTCTCGAAGAGGGACGTGATTTTTGGTTGGGGGGCATCAAGGTTCCTCATACGCATGGCGCTGTAGGACATTCTGATGCCGACATTGCGTGTCATGTGATTTGTGATGCTTTACTGGGTGCGGCCAATATGCGTAATATCGGGTATCATTTCTCAGACAGAGACCCACAATGGAAAGGCGTTGACTCTAAAATTCTTCTAGCAAAGGTCATGGAGATGATTCGTGAAGCTGGCTGGGAAGTCAACAATATTGATGTGACAATTATTTTACAAGTACCAAAGTTAAACCCTCATATTCCTGAAATGAAACGAGTGTTAGCAGAGGTAATGAATATTGACGAAGAAGACCTCGCTATCAAAGCTACTACTTCTGAGCATATTGGTTTTGTTGGTCGTGGAGAAGGTATTGCGGCGCAATGTGTAGCCTTGATTAAGAAGTAGTTATGAATATTGAATTGTGAATTAGGATTGTATGAAGTATCTATTTCGAATGTTGGATTTGGGAAGTGTAAGCTGAGCATTTTATAAAAAATAAAGGTCTTTTTCTTTATTTCCGAAAATCAGAAATGACAAAGCCGAATTCAAATCTCTGAACCCTTATCTCTCAAAATATTGTTAACTAAAAACTATATTTCCATGAAATTCTATAAATATCAAGGCGCTGGAAATGACTTTGTGGTGATTGATGATCGCAACAATAGTTTTCCTGCTTCCCAAGAATTAATTGCAAAAATGTGTCACCGTCGTTTTGGTATCGGTGCCGACGGTTTGATGCTTTTACAAAGCGATGAGCAATATGACTTCCGAATGGTCTATTTCAATTCTGATGGTACCGAAGGCTCAATGTGTGGCAACGGTGGTCGTTGTTTGGTGCGATTTGCACATGATTTGGGCGTTATTGGCGACCAAACTACCTTTATTGCTATCGATGGAGAACACCAAGCTTCGGTAAACCCTGATACTATTTCATTAAAAATGATTGATGTAAAGGGTATTGAAAGAACCGAAAAGTATGATTTCATGAACACTGGTTCTCCACACTATGTCGAATATGTGGAAAACCTGGCAGAATACGATGTTTTCGCTCAAGGAAAAGATATTCGATATGCTGAGCCTTTTGTGAGTAAAGGCGGTACCAATGTCAATTTTGTAGAAGTAACAGGACCAAATGCTCTTTCGGTACGTACCTATGAGCGTGGTGTCGAGGACGAAACATACGCTTGTGGAACGGGCGTTACGGCCTGCGCATTATCCGCAAATCTACGTTTGGGATTTGAAAATGCTATCGATGTAAAAGTTGTAGGAGGCGATTTAAGAATTGAATTTACAAAAACTGGCGAAGACAGCTTCGAAAACGTATATCTGATTGGTCCAGCAGTAAAAGTATTTGAAGGAGAATATTAACCGACTGGCTGTACAAAGGATGTCAAACAATTTGTGTTTTTTGATTTCGGTATCAAAGTATTATAAGTAGGAAAAC
>NZ_JBMLSD010000061.1:0-15004 GCF_049240685.1 Flectobacillus sp. | reverse complement strand
TAAATATAATTCTGCACGATTACTTATATACTGCTATATAATAGCCTTTTCTTTACTCCTCAAATTGGTTTGCTAATTTACTATCCTCGGCTTTTTTCGAATCAAATCGGTATAAATATGGTGCTTTGTGCGCACCACCGCCCCATTTTTTATCTAATCTCTCGAGTATTCCTAAGCTCAACATTTTCCGTTGAAAATTTGCTCTTAATAACTTTTTATTCAAAATTGTTTCATAAAGGCTTTGTAATTCACCCATCGTGAAAGTTTCTGGCATTAGATTGAATACAGCCAATTTGTGGTCTAGTAACAACCGAAGCGAATCGAGTGCCTTCGCGAGAATATCACGATGGTCAAAAGCGATTGTTTTGGGTAGTTCATAAATGTCAAACCAGCCACTTTCCTCATGATTGAAGTGTGAATGTGGTTGAATTTTAGTAAAATCTACAAGCGCATAATACCCTACCGTAATATGACGATTAAACAAAAAGTGGTCACTAGGCAAATCAATGCCATTTTTTTGCATAATCCATCTATGTTCTTCAGGATTAACCCGTTTGGGGTTACCAAATACATAAAACTGCTCTAAGTAAGTGTCCTCAATTCCGGTGCGATGAGCCAGAATTCTGTGGGCGGCTTCCTCCAAACTCTCTTCTTTATAGATAAATCCTCCAGGGAGTGAATATATGTCGGTATTAGCAAATTTGATTAATAGCACTTTCAGCTGGTTTTCATGAAAACCAAAAATTACACAATCAATCGATATGCCCGGTAAAAAATCTTGTTCAGGGTTAATGAGGTCTATATATTCTGTCGTGTGCTCCATAAAATAAATTTTGTTCAAATTTAAAAAAGAATTGTAATATTAGAATAAAACAATTAATATTGTATCTAATTGATACAATGATTTTTGTGTTTTTTACCTGACCCCAAAAAACATATAAAGAGCATTTCTCTTTAATATGCTAAATAAATTTTGATTGCTTAGTGCAATAGGATGAAGATTAGAAAAGTGAGGTTAGATAAATTCAATTTCACTTATGATAGAAATTGAGCATTTGAATAAAAAGACGATTTTTTGGCATATAATCGAGGCAGAAATTACTGAAAAAAGCCAAATTTGCCAAAATCTTTCATAAAAAGCTTGTCACATTATCTATCTATCCAATTTATATAATACATACCCCACTTGTGCTGTTAAGACAAAGTGGGGGTTTTTCTGAAAACAAGCTTAGTACAACTTGAAAAATTATGGGTATTTAACCCTTAAAACAAAACGGCTCGTTGCAGGATTGCAACGAGCCGTTTTGTTTTGATTATTTTTAAGAAATTCTAAAAATCTTCATCTAAAGAAAAAGACATCGTTTCTTTTTCTGACAT
This sequence comes from Flectobacillus sp., assembly GCF_049240685.1. Lineage (NCBI taxonomy): Bacteria > Pseudomonadati > Bacteroidota > Cytophagia > Cytophagales > Flectobacillaceae > Flectobacillus > Flectobacillus sp. Next base: position 13,627 of record NZ_JBMLSD010000061.1, on the reverse strand, counting down.
AACACCTGCTTTTTGATACTCAGCAACACGTTTTTCGAAGAAATTGGTTTTGCCTTGCAACGATATCATCTCCATAAAATCAAATGGATTGGTTGCATTATAGTATTTTGGACAGCCCAGCGCCACCAACAGGCGGTCTGCTACAAACTCGATGTACTGACACATCAAGTTGGCGTTCATACCGATTAATGATACAGGAAGCGAATCTGTAACAAATTCTTTTTCGATTGTTACTGCATCTGTAATAATTTCGGTTACTCTTGATTGTGGCAATTGATTCTTGATATGGTCTGTATAAAGCAAACACGCAAAATCACAGTGTAAACCTTCGTCACGAGAGATAAGCTCGTTTGAGAACGAAAGCCCTGGCATCAAACCACGTTTTTTCAACCAGAAAATAGAGCAGAAACTACCCGAGAAGAAAATACCTTCTACAGCAGCGAATGCAATCAGACGTTCTACAAAGTTGTCACTACCAATCCAACGCAAGGCCCATTCTGCTTTCTTCTGAACACAGTCGATAGTTTCGATGGCACGAAGCATACGGTCTTTTTCGATTGGGTTTTTGATATAAGTATCAATCAACAAAGAGTATGTTTCAGAGTGAATGTTTTCCATCATCACTTGGAAACCGTAGAAACATTTAGCTTCTGCATACTGAACTTCCGAAAGGAAATTGACAGCAAGGTTTTCATTTACGATACCATCCGATGCCGCAAAGAAGGCCAATACATGCGAAATAAAGTGTTTCTCATCGGCAGTAAGCTTATTTTCCCAGTCATTTAAGTCTTGAGAAAGGTCGATTTCTTCGGCCGTCCAAAAAGAAGCTTCCGCTTTTTTATAAAATTGCCAAATGTCATTGTGCTTGATTGGAAATAACACAAAACGATTTGGGTCTTCTTGAAGTAAGGGTTCAATAATTGCTGCCTGTGACATGGTCGTATGGTATAAGTTACTAGTTATCTAAAAATAAAAGGGATTATTTAAATGATAGCTTCGGGTCCGTATTGATGCGCGCTTACCTTGGCTAAATTTAAACTATTTTGTGTTAGAAATCATCAAAGTTGACAAAAATTAACTTCGCTGTTTTTTCTTTATCTTTTTAGTCTCGATTATGAAAAGAGAATCCTCAGAGACTACAAATTGTTAGCTAAAATTGTTTCTTGTTCTTCAAAAAATCTTCTCAAAGATAGGTATACTTTGGTGAAAAATAGCGCTATTTTTTATCATATTCTAATAAAAAAAAACGTTCGTTTGGTTGTAATGTACTGTTTGTCAGTTGATTGTAGACGGTGTTGCGTACCTATTTTTTTTTTGCTATTCTGAGTGAGTGGCAACTTGGAGTGTTGCGTCAATTTTGAGCCAAAGTACAGACCCCAACAACAATAATCCGCCTATCATAAGTACAGGGAAGTAGTACCCGAAAGTCGTTGCCAGATACCCAAAAGATACAGTATTGATGTAGGCTCCAATCAAGCCAGCCGAGTTCATCGCTCCCGATACGGTGCCACTTTGTTTGCCTCCGATATCCATGGCTACAGCCCATGCCACTGGTGCGGTGACATCCATAGTGGCAAGCCCCAAAGACAAAAGTACAACGGCCAAAGTATCGTTTTGACTAAGAGACGCCGTAATGAGACAGATACCCGAAAGACTAAGCCCAATCATTGGGACAATGCGACGACCCCATTTTTTACCATATTTTTTGACCGTATAATCACTCAAAATCCCTCCTAGAAAACATCCTACCGCTCCCAAAATAAAAGGAGCAGAAGCTATAAACTTCATATTTTCTTCCGAAATACCACGTCCTTGTTGTAGATATTTGGGCATCCAGCTTTGAAAAAAATAAGCCCCCGCAGCATAACAGTAATACATCAAGAAGAGAATCCAAAGGTTAGGATGGTTAAGTATTTTCCATACCGATTGCTTGGGAGAGTGGTCGCTGAGTTGTCGATTTTCTAAGATAAAATTCAATTCTTCCTTCGAAATATCCTTAGCTTCAGAAGGTTCTTCTTTGTACCAGAAAATCCAAAAAATTACCCAAAGTAAACCAACTCCCCCGAGGACATAGAAGGACATCTGCCAGCCATATTGTTGTTGAATAGGAATGACTAAAATAGGAGTCAACCCTGCGCCAATTCTCGACGCTGCCCAAATGAGTGCTTGCCCTTTTCCTCTTTCGAAGGCTGGTAACCACTTGCTCAAGGCGATAGAAATATTGGGATATGCCCCAGCTTCGCCAATCCCAAATAGGAAACGAACAACAAGAAGCATGACAAAACCCGTAGAAAATCCAGTTAGTACCGTAAAAAATGACCACCACAATACTACTCTAACCAGAAGGCGCTTGGCTCCGAGTCGGTCGCCCAATAATCCTGTAGGTACTTCAAAAAGCCCGTAGGCAAGGGTAAACATCCCCAATACCCAGCCCCATTGTACGGGACTCAGCCCCAAATCTTTTGAAATTCGTTCGCCTGCTGTAGAGATAGCAATGCGGTCGAGAAAAGTAACAGTGGAAAGAATAGATAATACCAGTAATACTTGATAACGTTTTTTCATCTATATGTTTAAAGTTTATTCCATAATTAATAGAAATGCAATTTACCGAAATCTCACCCAAATGTTAACCGAAAAGGAAGATAAGTGAGCCAATATGTACACCGGGAGAGTGTGTAGTACAAAAGAATATCCTTATTCTTTATGAACTATTCTCGCTACTAAGATGTAAAAGGTAAGGTATAAAAGAAAAGAAATATACCCTAATCGGCTGATTTTTTGTAGTTTATTTAAAATGAAAAGGGCTAAATAGGCCATTTGCTAGATTTAGCGCTGGTCTGTAGGCGAATTCAGTTGGTTTTTCTTCTATTTGGTAATATTATGAGTAATTTTGCCTTTTGTATTGCTAAGTATATAATTTTCTGTTTTTTTCTTAATTTTTTGTCCACGTCAGAGTATGAGGTTGTTATGTGTTGTTATACTGTCTGTTACGTTATTCTGTTGGTCACAGAATGTAAAAGGACAAGGGGCTGCTTCGCCTATCAACTATGAGCGAAAGTTCTCGAAGGTAGAGTTGAGAGCAGATTTTAGATATTTGAGAAGTATTTTAGAGCAAGAACATCCTGGTGTTAATTGGTACACTTCAAAAGAATCTATGAATATAGCCTTTGAGGAGGCATATAAAAAAATTGCAGACGAAATGACCGAAAAGGACTTTGGGTTATTGCTAAAGCCTTTGGTTGCCAAAATTCGCTGTGGACATACCGATTTGCGTTTTTCGCCCGAAACTCGCAAATGGGAACGTGCCAAAAATCGTAGTTTCATCTTGCCACTTGGCTTTTTTATCCAAGGCGACCGCCTTTTTATTGCTCGCAACGATAGCGATGACCCCTCGCTAGTGCTTGGCTCGGAGGTGTTGGCAATAGAAGGAAATACCTCTGGGAAAATTCTTCGAACCTTACGAAAATATTTGCCTGCCGACGGCTATGGCGAAGCATTTAAGGATGCCACACTCGAATCGGGCTTTTTTGATGAATACTATTTGAGTGTTTTTGGTGGAAAAGAAAAATATCAATTTTCTATCAAAAACGCACAGGGAGAAGTAAAGCCACAAATACTGGAATTTAAACCAAGAGTCCCTGCTGGAAACAGACCTCCTCGGTTATCTAAGGAGGACGAAACACAACGTCGTTTGACTCGCTTGCGTGGTTTGAGTTTTCCTACGGAAGTTGCTTCAACGGCTTTGTTGCGTATTTCTAGCTTTTCGTATGATGACTACGAGTCGTTTTTGATGACACATGAAAGATTTTTTCAAGAAATAGAACAAAATCACGCCGCAAACCTTATCATTGATTTACGCCAAAACTCTGGAGGAAATCATGAAATCGCCCTCGACCTGATGAAGTATTTGATGGATAGCACCTTTGTCCTGACTTCACATGCGGAGGCTCCTGTGATGATTCCATCTTTTATACTTAATAATGATGTAGAAGAACAAGATGCTAGTCGGGCTTTTTCGGAAAGAATCGTTAAAAAATGTGGCGAAGGCACTTATTGTTTGAATGTCCCATCTGTCGGAAAACATAAGCCTTACGAACAATATCGTTTTAAAGGCAACTTATATATCTTGATTGGCGAACAAACCTTTTCGGCAGCATCGAGCTTTGTCGCAAGTTTGAAAGAACAACGCAAAGCAACCTTAGTCGGTCGTGAGACGGGTGGGGGCGAAGCTGGGTGCAACGGTGGGATTATTTCTACGGTGGTTTTGCCTGCAACCAAATTACGTTTACAATTTCCACATTTTAGAATTACAACAGCGGTCAAAGCTCCTAATATTGGCCGTGGAGTAATACCCAACGTCAATGTTGAATATACTATCCAAGAAAGACTCAATAAGGCTGATTTGGAATTAGAAAAAACCTACGAGCTCATTCGACGTGCCGAAATCAGTAAATTGGGACATTGAGTTTTTGATTTGAAAATTTGAAGATTTGAAAATGAGAGAAAGAGGGGGAGTGATTATGTTAAAATTTGTATTCTATCAGTAGAGACGCAATGCTTTGCGTCTTAAACCGAGCCAAATGAGCATAGGAATATCAAAAAAGGCGTTCGAAAAATTAATTTCGAACGCCTTTTTTAATGAAGAATTATTCTAGTTTCAAAATTTGGACCCGACGCCTGTTTGTGTGATATTTTATTTTTAGACGTAAAGAATTACGTCTCTACGAGTAAAATTCAATCAGCTCATCATTTCTTTTTATTTTTTGAAAAAAAGAGTAAATTACTGTAACCTTTCTAAACCAGCTTGCATCTTATTGTCGTGAAAACGTTGGAATCAGACATATCTATTATTGAAAGAATCTTGGCAGGCGATAAAGCTGGGTATCGGGATTTGGCAAATCGTCATAAGGATTATGCCTTCACGGTAGCCTACAAAATCGTGGGGACACGTGAAGATGCCGAGGAGGTGGCTCAGGATGCCTTTATTCAGGCGTTTCAGGCTTTGCCACAATTCAATAAAGAGTCTAAGTTTACGACTTGGTTTTATCGAATTGTGTTTAATGCAGCGTTGATGTTTAAACGGAAAAATCGCATACAAACCGACGATATTGAGGCCTCTCAATCGGCACAAGCTGCTTCGGCAGATACTTCAGATGAAATAAAAAGTGCTGAACAGAAAAGATATATCCAAATGGCGCTCAATCATCTTTCGCCCGACGACGTAACGATGATTACCTTGTTTTATCTCAAAGAACAAAGTTTAGAGGAAATCGCCCAAATTGTTGGTATTAGCGCAGATACGGCAAAAGTCAAACTTTGTCGTGCTCGCAAGCGTTTGGCCGAAGAGATGAAACGATTATTGGGAAATGAGTTACATAGTTTGGTATATTAATTAGGCATTGGGCTTTGAGCAGTCGGCTGAGAGCGTAATGATAAGATAGGTAGAAAATATTTGGTTGAGACCGACACTAAAGTTGATAATATGACTAGGTCTTGACCAACAATTCCACTTAGTGGGTGAATTCATTCACCTGAGACGAAAAAGTTTAAATAGCTTCAATATTACTACAATGAATATCACAGATGAAGAAATATTTGACATACTCGATGGCATCGCCTCTGAGGAGCTTTTGCAAAGGCACGAGCGTCTGTTGCAAAATAATGAGGCATATCAATTATTGTTTAAGGAATATGCCAGTACGCACACTTTGTTAAATGATTTTGCTGTCGAAAAAACAGCAGTAAATTTTACGGACAAATTATTAGATCAATGGGAGCTTGTACAAGAACCAGAAGTAGTGCTGAAACCCAAAAGTCATCTGCACTTATATTTCTTGGTTGCGATGTGCGTTTTGATTGTACTCGTAGTTGCTCTTATTGCGGGAATGCCTTCGGTACAATCGATCAAGGCGCCTTTAGATTTTAGTGTGTTGACTAATATGATACATCAAAAAGAGCTTATCAACTTTTTATTATTGGCTAATGCTTTGCTTGCAGTATTTATTCTCGACAAAAAAGTATTTAAACCTTATTTTAGAATGTGACGAAAGTATCAGTGCTGTACGAAGGATTTTAAACAATTTCAGATATGGGATTGTGGATTTCGGAATCAAAGAAAAAGACCTTTATTTTCTGCAAAACATAGAAGATTACACTTCCGAAATCCAACATCCGATATTAGGGCGGTGCAAAAGATTAGGTTTCTCTTTAACATAAAATTGCGTAGCGGCAACCCTTGCGGTTGCCGCTACCGCAAAAATTCTAATGATTAAGAACGCTTTTGGGCAAAATAATCTCCTTTGTACACGACTAACTCACAATTCACAACTGATACATTGTTTCTACTGTTTTTACCTCAAAGTTTTCCTTTTCTGAATCGCAAACAGGACAGCAATAATTGTCTGGCAATGCTTCAAACTTTGTTCCTGCCTTGATTCCTTGCTGTGAATCGCCCAATTTTTCATCATAAATGGTCATACATACGTGGCATTGATATACCTGATGCGTACTTGTGGGGGTCGTTTGAGGCAGTGAAGGTGTTTCGATTACTGAAGCAGTACTTCTATGATAGTATCGTTTGGTGAGTCGTTGTAGTATTTCGGCAATATGCGCTTTATGAAGTCCTTTTTCGAATAAAACCAATTGACGAGTATTTGGATTAAAATCTACCGTATGATACACATCATAAACCTGCGATAATCCTAGGAGAATTTTTCTTTTTTTGACTACTACCGAACCAAAAACCTCCGATTTTGAACGAGTTTGAACGGCAAAGCATAAGCCAAAAGTTCGAATATCTTCTTGGTCAAACTCTCTGATAATCGTATTTTTCAAAGCTAACCCCTCGGGGCATGTGTCCTCTACTTGCCAATTGAGCTCATTGGCAGCATGACGAACGTTGATACCAAATCTGCCAAGAAGCTTATCCCACAAAATTCTATCATGATTTTCAATACCTTTGATAATAAGTGATTTCCAAGGAGTTGTACAAATCTGACCAACTTTGGTATCTAAACAGATTTTACAGACATCTAATAAAAAGGCAACCTCAAAAGTCTCGTGACGACGGTAGATACCTAACCAAGTTTTGTTACCATAACGATTGAAACCTTCGTAATAAGGCAACATAAACTGAGGTAATCCTAAATCTTCATGGATTTTTTGAGAAATAAAATCTCCTTGCTCCATTACTTTTCCAAAAATCTCATCTTCGAGTACAGTGTTTTCAGCCAATAAGATTTGCTCTAAACGCTTCGATACTTTCGAAATTTCTAAAGTGTAAATCAATAATGGAAATCTAAAAATGGTATTAGATTGCTTTTGACGAATATACAAATACCAAAAATTAGGAATCGAAGAGGCAATAAAGTTTAAATTGCCCGTAAAAAAGGGAGTAAATGACTGTTGATAATCTGAAATATTGATTTTGAGTTTGGGTTGAAAATCAAAACCGTCTAAAATATCACGATAAATTCCTTCAGAAAGCCATTGCCCCGTCGGGAAAACTTCTTGGGCGCAGTACGAAGAAATAATATTAGGGAATTGCTCTGAATCAATTTCAAAATCTATACCCATTGCTTCTAGGCTTTCGCGGAAGCTCGGTAAGCCAGAACCGCGCTGAGTATCAGCCTTTACCCACATCAATAACTGCTGGCGAGCGCCAATGCTAACTTCCTTTACACCCGCTTTTTGTGCCATCAAAAGAATCCCTTCGAGCACCCCTGGCGAAGCAATGCCACCAGTCAGATTTATTTTAACCAATGAGTAATCTCGCATGATTTAGTAATTTTTACTTAACGTTTTGATAATCAATCCTATATCACTTTTCCAATATAAAGTATAATTGCAATTTTCAAAATATGATTTTTTTTAGAAATTGCATTTTATTTAGAAGAACTTTCTTGATTTTGTTCAAATTTTTTGCCCTAATCCATTGCTATTCCAAAATCTCATTATAACTTTAAATCGTCAAACAAACGACAAAAGTACAGTTTCTTAGTTTGAGACAGTCCAAAACAGGATAACATTTAAGAATTTTACTCGAAAATGAACCTTTTTTAATAGATATGACTTTTCTAAGAAATTTGATGTTTCACTCTCATAAATAATGAATACCATGAAAAACAACAATGTAATCAAAGCTATGTTCGTAGCAGCTGCTATGACTTGTTTGTCAAACGTAAGTGCAATCGCTAATTCAAATGATGAAGAAGCATTCGTAAAGTCTAAAATCGCTCCAGTTTCTAACAGCCTTAGCTTTAACGTTTGGGTAGAAAAACCAAACAACAAAAAAGTAACTGTAGTAGTAGTTGACAAAGACAACAACGAAGTACACCGCGAGTACGTTGATTCTAAATCAGGTAAATTTGCAAAAACTTTTGATTTCTCTAACTTGAGCGATGGTAAATACACTATCCAAGTTCTTAGCTCAAACATCGACGTTATCGACGCGAAAACTTTCGAAATCAAAACTAACTTTGTTACTACTCGTGATTTAGTGGTAGCTCGTCAAAAATAATTATTGACGGCCTATGACGATGACATGTTTTAACCTCAGAAATATAGGTTCTTTGGAATTGAATTACTGGAATTTAGAAGTTCTTTTCTAATTCCAGTGATTCAGTTCCGAAGCCTAAAAGGTTAAAAATTATCTTTTTTAGTACTCTTCAGAAAAACCATCCTTTCTCGTTTTTCCTTTTCTATTCCAATATTCTTTCTGGTAACTAGTGCTCAGCTAAAGCATCTTCTTTTTTGCTTAGCGATTCCAATATTGCTTTTACTTCTGGTCTGCAACTTCCACAGCCTGTTCCAGCGCCTGTTAGGGAGCATAGTTGTGTAAAATCTTTACAGCCTCCAGCAATTGCATTTTTGAGATTTCCTTCTCCTACATTATTACACGAGCATACCAATTTGCCCATTACTGGGTCAGCCTTTTTGCCTGAGCGCAACAATTCCATTCGTTTGTCCGAAAGCTCGATTTTGTTTCCAATCAAATCTTTAAATTCTAAGAATTCTGTTTTATCTCCAATCAAGATAGCGCCTACCAATCTATCACGATACACGATACACTTCTTATAATAACGTTTGGCTTTATCGATAAAGATAATTTCTTCATATTCAGGGTTATTGGAAGGAGCTTCAATCAAGCCCAGCGAACATAACTGTACTCCCTGAATTTTCATAATATTCATCGAAAGTGACCCTTGGTAATAACTTGCCCAGTCGCCAGCAATATATTTGGCAATAATTTCGGCTTGGTGCTCGGCGGCAGCTGTAATACCCCACATTTCGCCACGCCATTGAGCTATTTCACCAGCTGCAAATATTGAAGAATCAGAGGTTTGTAAATAGTCATTGACAACTACGCCACGGTTTACTTCCAAGCCAGCGGCTTTGGCAATTTCGGTGTTGGGCGTTGTTCCAATGGCAAAAACAGCTACTTGTGCCTCTATTTTTCTACCCGATTTGAGACGAACGCCTTCTAAGCGTTCGGTGCCGTAAATAGACGAAACCTCATCGTTGTAGAATATCTCGATACCTAAGTCTACTAGTTCATGATGCAACATTTCGGAGCCAAGCTTGTCGAGTTGGCGGTCCATAAAACGCCCACTTCGTTGAATTACAGTGACTTCGATATTCATTTCTCGAAGAGAAGCCGCTAATTCTAAGCCCAACAAACCACCACCAACAATCACTGCATGAGGATTAGGTTGTTGTAAAAATGGCAAAAGACTATCGGCATCAAGGCGCGAACGCATATTGAAAATTCCAGAAATCTTAGGAACACTCGGAGGCATAAAGGCTCTGGAACCCATACCCAATATCAGCTGGTCGTAAGTGTGTTCTTGACCCAAAGAATCAGTTAAAACTTTGTTGGCACGGTCAATATGCACAATTTCTACGCCTTTATGTACGTGGATATTTGCCTCCGCAAATTGGTCTTCACGAAGTTTGACCAACTGTTCCCAATTTTGTGCCCCTGAGATATAATCAGGAAGCATGACTCTATTATAAAAGGGATAGATTTCTTTTGAAAAAACATGAATCTCATCTTGTTGATTGAGTTCACGATAGGCTTTGATAAAGCCTAAGCCAGCAGAGCCAGCCCCAATAATCACAATTTTTTCGACAGGTTTTTGATAAGCTAAAACCTGTACCGCCGAATACTTAAAATCAGGCTCTTTTGAACGTGGGTCAACTAAGGTATTGGTCAGATTGTTGGTACGACCAAACGTTTTTTCTTGAATTTTACCAAAGTGCATCGGCATAAAACATACGCCCTGTTTGATGTCGGTCGTAATTTTTGCTTTAATGCGAGCCTTGCCACGAATGGTTTTTACCTCTACAATTTGATTTTCGGAGATACCTCTTTCGGCAGCATCCTTTGGATGTATTTCGATAAAAGGCTGAGAAATATGTTGATTGAGTTTATTTACCTTTCCCGTTTTGGTCATGGTATGCCATTGGTCACGAATACGACCTGTGGTAAGGATTAGGGGAAATTCTTTACTCAAAGCCTCAGACTGATTTTGGTCTGGGACAGCATGAATTTTGGCACGATGATTAGCCGTATAAAATTGCTTATCCGTAAAAAGTCGTTTAGTGCCGGCATACTCAGGGTCTTGCATAGCCTTTTCTTGTGGAAAAGGCCACTGAACAGAGCGTTTTTCTTGTAAAACTTCATAGCTCAAGCCCGAAATGTCAATATTTGTTCCGATAGTCGAGCGACAATGTTCTGCATAAACTTCGGCTGTATTTTGATAATCAAAAGCCTTTTCGAAGCCCATTTTTTGCGCAAATTCCACAATGATTTGAGTATCGTCTTTGGCTTCGCCAGGGGCGTTAATTAATTTGGGTAAAAAGGTAATACGACGTTCGGAGTTAGTAAAAACGGAGTTTTTTTCAGCCCAAGATGCCGCAGGTAATACGACATCGGCATATTTTACGGTATCCGAACGGTTCGAGATATCTTGTACTACCACATATTTAGCGTTTTGTAAACCTTTTTCAACAGCATTGATATTGGGCAAGCTTACCATCGGATTGGTACAAACAATCCAGATAGCTTTCATGCGACCATCCGCCAAGGCCTCGAACATTTCGGTAGCGGTAAAACCTGGCTTATCGGAGATTTTGGTTCCACCCCAAAAAGCTTGAACTTCTTCTCTATGGGCTGGATTGAGCAAATCTCTATGAGCAGGTAACATATTTGCCAAACCACCTACTTCGCGTCCGCCCATGGCATTGGGTTGTCCTGTGAGCGAGAATGGACCATTTCCCTCTTTTCCGATTTTACCCGTAATCAAATGCAAATCAATGAGCGATAGGTTTTTGTTTACACCAATAACCGACTGATTGAGTCCCATTGTCCACATCGACAAAAAGCCTTTGGCTTCATGAATATAGCGAGCGGCTAAATAAATTTCTTCGGAAGATATACCACAAATTTCGGCTGCCTCTGATATACTTCTCTGCATAACTTGGTCTTTGTAAGCTTCAAAGCCATCTGCATGCGATACAATAAAATCTGTATCAATCCAGTCGTTTTCAATCAAAGCCCTTCCTATGGCATTGGTAAGTGTCACATCGGAGCCTGGGGTAATTTGTAAATGTAAATCAGCTTGTGAGGCTGTTTGAGTACGACGTGGATCTACTACAATAATTTTGACATCAGGATTGGCTTGCTTGTGTGCCTCGACTCTTCGCCAGATAATTGGGTGCGCCCAAGCTGGGTTGGCGCCTGTTACTAAAAAAGTATCAGCTAGTTCTATGTCATCATAACAAACAGGTACAGAGTCTTCGCCGAGGGTAAGTTTGTAGCCTACTACCGCCGATGACATACACAAGCGGGAGTTGGTATCGATGTTATTAGAACCAATAAAACCTTTGATGAGCTTATTGATTACATAGTATTCTTCAGTAGAGCATTGTCCTGAAACGTAGAATCCGACTGCATCGGGGCCATATTTTTTGATAATAGCTTTAAAAACAGCCGCTGTGCGGTCTAGTGCTTGGTCCCACGATACACGCTGTAGCGGCATATCACGGTTGTAGCGCATGGTCGGGTACAGCAAACGGTCGGAAGTATCCATTACTGTATAATGAAGATTCATCCCTTTTGAACAAAGCATACCTTTACTTGAAGGATGTGACTTATCGCCTTCAAGAGTCAGCTTTCCTTTACCGTGGTCGGTTAGCACTACACCGCATCCCACACCGCAGTAAGAGCAGGTAGATTTTATTTGTTTCTTATTGGACGGAATACTCATATACAAAGTGTTTTATTTTGTTTCAAAAGTGTTTTATCATGGATTTTCCGCAAAGATGGCATGGTTTATGTTTGATGTTCAGGTGATTATTCCTTCAATAATCGCCCTACTTTTGCATAAATTGATATGAGAATTGCGGAATTCATAAATTCTTGAAACCCTAATTCGGTATGATCATCGGCCGCTACTGATGTCATTGGTTTTTGACACCGCTATGTTGGAAACTATCAGCTCGATTAGACCAGTTTGAGACTTTTCATATCAACGGAAGGTAAGAGGTTTGCCCGAAATCATTGATTTCGGGCTTTTTTTACCTATTAATCTTCAATAGAAAACTTGTCAAACAACAATCCTAATAGCTCATCATGAATTCGGATGTATTCAGGGTCGTGAGCAATTGCTTTTTTATTACGAGGTCTTTCTAGATTTACCTCTACAATCTTTTTGATAGTAGCCGCTGGCCCGTTATTCATTACCACTACTTTATCAGATAAGAAAATCGCTTCTTCTATGTCATGAGTTACCATCACAATAGTTTTGTTACGATTATCTAGGTTCCATAATTTCAATAACTCGATGTGCATCGAACCTTTGGTGAGTGCATCTAAGGCGCCGAATGGTTCGTCCAATAACAAAATGCTTGGATTGATGGCAAATGCACGTGCAATAGCTACTCGTTGTTTCATCCCACCCGACAACTGACTTGGCAATTTGTCTTTGTGTGAGGTAAGATTTACCATTTCGATGTAATGGTTGACAATGGCGTGTTTTTCGTCGGTAGATTTATCCTTAAAAACTGAATCAACCGCGACAAAGATGTTTTTGTACACCGACATCCAAGGTAACAATGAATAATTTTGGAATACGATACCACGATCGGGGCCTGGTCCTTTTACTACTTTATCGTTGGCGATTACCTCTCCTGATGTAGGCAATACCATTCCCGAAATAGTATTCATCAAGGTAGATTTTCCACAACCAGAGTGACCGATTAGGGAAATAATTTCACCTCTTTTGATGTCGAGAGAGATATCCTTTACGGCAGTAAACTTTCCTTTGGGTGTCGAGAAAGATACCTCAACGTTGTTGATACTGATAGCCGTTTCACGACTATTAATTTTATGGAAATCATTGGCCGAATCGACCAAATTGAGTGATTTATCGCTAGTATTCATTTGTAGCAAAGGTTTTAGATAAGTAGTAGGAAAGATTAAATTAATAGTACATCTGAGGTGAAATTTGACCATAATATTTTGATTATGAATACCTTCAAATAACCAATGTACTTTTAACTAATAGCGTTTTCCTACTTAAGTAATCGAGCAGAATAATATTTAAGTTATGTGTTTAGGGACAAG
>NZ_JBMLSD010000060.1:0-13575 GCF_049240685.1 Flectobacillus sp. | reverse complement strand
AGGCAACAGGCAAAGAGGCATAAGGCAAAGAGTGTTTAATAGTTTTGAAATACACTCATTGATAGCTGTTGATTAACAATATTTATTCACAAGGCAACAGGCAAAGAGGCACAAGGCAAAGAGTGTTTAATTTAACTGCTAGTTCAAGACTTAGTCTTGGGCTAGTTTTTATTAGTTTTGAAATACACCATTGATAGCTTTTGATTAACAATATTTATTCACAAGGCAACAGGCAAAGAGGCATAAGGCAAAGAGTGTTTAATTTAACTGCTAGTTCAAGACTTAGTCTTGGGCTAGTTTTTATTAGTTTTGAAATACATCATTAATAGTTTTTGATTAACAATATTTATTCACAAGGCAACAGGCAAAGAGGCATAAGGCAAAGAGTGTTTTTAAATGTATTAAAAAACCACTGGCATGCTTTTTTCCAAAGCCCATCTCCGAAAGTCGTTAGCTGAAAGCGCAATCTTAAATTTTATTTTACGTTAGTTAGTAAGTATGAATTATGAATGTAAAGTTTTTATTATCAATATCTTATAATTGAAGTTTAATTTTGAGCTTTCAGGTATCGGCTTTCGGCAAAAACATATCTGTAGTTACTAAAAAACATATTTAAACTCTTTGCCTTGTGCCTGTTGCCTAGTGCCTAAACACATAACTTAAATCTAGTTCTGCACGATTACTTACTAACTTATTACCAAAATATTTTCCCTTCTGTTTTTCTTCCAATCCCATCTTTTTTGCTATATTTAAGAAAGGTATCAAAGGCTTTAATCCATAAAGTCGTGTTGTAGCATAGCATTGAGACTTTCTAACACTTTTAGTTCTGATATCTTTTGGTAGTGTACCTTCAAGACACTCTAATCAAAACTGATATAGCCCTTTACTTTATGACAAAAGAAATAACCTTTTTGTGTATCTCAACCTATTTCAAAGGCAATGAGTTTTTGCGTGCCTGCAAGCAAGCAGGAAATAGGGTTTTTTTGTTAACTAATAAAAAACTCGAACATAGACCATGGGCACGCGAAGCCGTCGATGAGTTTTTTTATGTAGAAGAAAAACCAGATGGAAGTATCGATATTCAAGAAATTATTCTTGGTTTGGGCTATGCAATGCGCTCCCGAAAAATAGACCGTATAGTTGCACTCGATGACTTTGATGTGGAAAAGGCTGCTCATTTGCGAGAGCATTTTCGTATACCGGGTATGGGACAAACCACGGGTCGATTGTTTAGAGACAAGTTGGCGATGCGAATGAAAGCAGAGGAAGCAGGAATTAACGTGCCACAATTTTCATCTTTATTCAACGATAATGATGTATTTGAATTTACTCAAAAAGTACAATTCCCTTGTGTAGTCAAACCTCGCTCGGAAGCTTCGGCTACGGGGATTCGTAAAGTCCATAACTCAGAACAACTGTGGGAGGTAGTGCATTATTTAGGCGAGCGCCGTCCTGAATATCTGGTCGAGCAGTTCCGCCCCGGTGACGTTTACCATGTAGATTCTTTGACAGTGGGTGGTCAACCAATTTTTACACGTTGTAGTCGTTATTTGTCTACTCCGATGGAAGTGGCGCATGGAGGAGGGGTATTTCGTTCTATGACTGTGGAGGTTGGCTCGGAGGAGGATTTAGCCCTAAAAGAAATGAACGAGCAGGTATTGAAAGCCTTCGGAATGAAATTTAGTGCTAGTCATACCGAGTTTATTCGTGACCATGAAACAGGGAAGTTTATTTTCTTAGAAACTGCTTCTAGAGTTGGAGGTGCACACTTGGCCGAAATGGTAGAAGCTGCTACAGGTATCAATTTATGGCGAGAATGGGCCAATATCGAAACAGCTATGGCTCGTAATCTGGAATATACCTTGCCCGAAGTACAAAATATGTACGCAGGTATCTTGATTTCGCTGACACGTCAACGATATACCGACCCCATGATTTTTGATGACCCCGAGGTTTGTTGGCGTATGGACGAAGAATTTCACGTAGGTGTAATCGTCAAGTCCGAGTCGCAAGAGCGGGTAAAAGAGCTTTTGGATAAATATGCACAAGTGGTATTTGATGGCTACCACGCGTCAGCACCAGTACCCGATAAGCCAACAAATTAAAAAGCTGTAAGCATTAAGCTGTAGGCTATAAGCACAGCTTAATGCTTATAGCCTACAGCTTATTGCCTTTTACATATATTTTTCCCAAAATCCATAATCATATTTTTCCCAAGCGTGACAGCCGAAGGGAAGTTGTTGGTTATTGAGTTGATAGCAGAGTTGGGGATGTTGTTCAAAACCAAATTGTAGCGCTTGTTGCCAATTGGGAAGTTTTAACAATGGTCTGTATGGACGAAGCTGAATAAAGTGAAGCGAAAACAAACCATCTTCATTTGAAATCCATTCCTTTTTAAAAAACTTCAAAATCTTTAAGAAACGAATCATAGCTTTGACTCTTCTCAAAGAAAAACCTCCATTCATGAAAATTCTACGGAATTGATGATAATTCCCTGGAAGTTTGTCTCCAATTTTCCAACGTTCAGGTTCGATATGTGGTGAGCCTACATAATCAAAACCTGCATTACACCACTCGGTTAGTTGATCACTAAATATAAAAGCATCCAACTGATAAATCAGCATATATTCATAAGCCAAAAATGCTTCATAAAAATGGACAGTCGTTAGCAAAGCGTTATAGCCTTCTATGCCTTTGAAATATTTATCCTCAAAATTTTGAAATTGAATAGCAGCATGAAATTGCTTCAAATGCTCCAAATCCAAAGATTCAGGTTTGATAATGACGATAGGATAATGCCCCAAAATTTTGATACATTGTTCAAAGGACTTTTGCTCAAACGGTGTCATCTCAGATTTATACATCGGTATCACGACTGCAACCTGATTTTTATGTGAAATAGCTTTTATATGTTTGGACATTGTGTTGCTGGTTAAGTTGATAAAATTAAGAGTGAACAGGCACAAAGCGAACAGGCACAAAGTGTAAAGTATGTGTTATGTATATAGGGTAAAACACTTTGTGCCTTAATGCCTTTTTTACTTTGTCCCTTCATTCTATCATATCTCCCAATAAAGTTTTCCACCAATGTTTTTGAGGGTCGTAATATTTACCTGCCAAAAACTTGAACGCAATAGGGAATATTCTTAACAAACGATTTTCAGGTAATTCAAGTCTAAATTTGACAAAATCCCGATGTGATTCCAGTTTGGCAAATTGACTGGCAGGTACTTCTGGATAATGTTGTTTGAGCAAAGCCAAGGTAGACTCCAAACGATGCAATTCCTCCTGAATAGGAAGTAGTTTTTCGGCTCTAGGTCTCGAAAAACGTTGTTTGAAGCTAACAGCTTCGCCACCACCACCAAACCCAACTTGTTGGGCACTATGACGACGATACAAAATCAGTTCTTCATTAACAAAACCAATCTGATTTTTGAGCGCTAATGATATGGACATCCACGCATCATGAATCAGGTCTTTTACCGAAGTAGGAAAAGGTAGCATATTACCCAAAGCACTTTTGCGTAGCGCCACTGTTGCTCCTGTTACCACATATCCTTTATACAAAATCTGAGCAGCGCCACCTGCTTGCCAGATTTTTTGCATAGTATCATCAAACATAACTTCCTGCCAGATATGTCCTGTTATGCGCTCCGATTTTTCATCCATCATACCAGCATTGCTGAACACCATTTGTTGCTGGGGATTTTTTTCGAGATAATCTACTAATTTTTCAACCTTTTCGGGCATCCAAAAGTCATCTTGGTCGCATAAGAAAATAATCTCGCCTTGGCATAATTGAAGGCATCTCTCAAAGTTTTTGGTTGAGCCTAGTTGTGACTCATTTCTGTTGAAATATATCGGAAAGGGAGCTTTGTCTTGAAAAGCTTTAACTATATCAGCAGTTGCGTCGGTAGAGCGGTCGTCGCAAATTACGATTTCATTGACCGAGCGAGTTTGGTTCAGAATACTTTCTAATTGTTCACCTAGATATTTGGCACCATTGTAGGTGCAAAGCGCTACTGAAATCATCGAGATTGGTTGGTATATGAGCTATTACAACTCTTTTATAAATTACCGAAAAACTTAGTTTTAAGAGTTATAAGCATAAAAAAATCTGCAAAAACACACAAATATAGAGGTTTTTGCAGATTCGATACTAGGAGGTATAGGTACAAAGCGCTGATAAAATGGATGAAATACCAAAAGTATTTTATCAACACTATATTTTACTAGGCAAATTATTTGATTGTCACATTGAATTGTGCATCAAAATCTGTGCTTCCTTTAGCTGTACCATCTTTGATTGGTACACCGTTTTGTGGAGGTTGGTGATACAAAACAACTCTCAGAGTACCTGTTCCTGCATTGGTAGTCACAGCCGAAGCTTTTAGACCCACTTCCAGATTTCTATTGTCTTTATCTGTACGAGTAATAGTCAACAAATTACTTGGTGTTGGCGTGTACACAAACAGGTGTTCAAAATTTTCCTCCTCGATTTCGGTTGTAATATCTTCTACAGGGCTTTTACTTTCGTCCAATACTTGCACAGTTACGCTATAGGTTTTATTAGCATCTAGGCTGATATTGTCTACTACAGGAGCATTTCCACCTATGCCATCTAAATCTTTGAAAGAGAATGTTTTAGTAACTCCATCGGCCGTAAAATTGAGCTTTAAGGTAGTAAGGTTTTCACTATCCTGAACAGGATCTGGCTCATCTTTTTTACAACTACTAGCAGAGAGAACTGTGGCAGCTAAGGCCAAAAAAGCGATTGATTTACGTAAATTTTTCATAAATGAGTGTATTAAAAAAGGACTACGAATGTCAGTTGGAATAAATGGTAATTTGAGAGTGCCTGACAAAGTGTTTTGTTGATTTTTGTTTAGTTGAATTAATGCAATAATGTTGCAAATATAAAAACATATTTTAAATATTCGCAATAATGTTGCAAAAATGAATTTTCATAGTTTATATTTGCAACAATGTTGCATTTATGGAAAATTATAGAAAGAATACTTTTGATTATGTAGGGATTATTAGTTCGGGTATATGTCTCATACATTGCATGCTGATGCCGATTTTGCTTTTGTTTAAATGGGAGTTTCAGTTGGAGAGCTTGGGCTTTGCGCATCATCCTTTTTGGGATTATTTATTTATAGGATTGGGCTTGATAGCCGTTTGGATGAGTTCACACAAACATACGCCCAAGGGGATTCGAATAGGGCTTTGGGGGGCTTATATCGTTTTTGGGTGGGCTTTACTTTACGAAGATCAAGTATGGTTTGCGCAGTATTTGGGGTGGATTGCCTCCTTAGGGCTGATTACGACGCATTATTTTAACATAAAATTTTGTAAAAAATGTCAAATAGAAAATTGCCAGTGACAGTATTGAGTGGCTTTTTAGGAGCTGGGAAAACCTCTTTGCTCAATCACGTTTTACATAATAAAGAAGGCTTGAAAGTAGCAGTTATTGTCAACGATATGAGCGAGGTGAATATCGATGCTCAGTTGGTCAAACAAGAAAATGTACTTTCAAGGACGGAAGAAAAATTGGTCGAAATGTCCAATGGATGTATCTGTTGTACACTTCGTGAAGACTTGATGGTAGAAGTTGAAAAACTCGCCAAAGATCAGCGTTTTGATTATTTGCTCATAGAGTCCACGGGTATATCGGAGCCTTTACCTGTGGCTCAAACGTTTTCATACATTGATGAAAACAGCGGAATAGACCTTTCTCGTTTTGCCCAACTAGACACGATGGTGACGGTGGTTGACTGTTTTAATTTTGCCAAAGACTTTGGTTCAATTGATACAGTCTGGACTCGCGGTCTCAATGACGACGACCCTAACGACCAGCGCACCATCGTAAACCTATTAACAGATCAGATAGAATTTGCCAATGTTATAGTTTTGAACAAAACGGATTTACTTTCTGCTGCGAGGGTTGCGGAATTAAAAACTATTATTCAAAAACTTAATCCTGAGGCAAAGATTGTCGAATCGACTTTTGGCAAAATTGAAACTTCACATATTCTCAATACAGGGTTGTTTGATTTCGAAAAATCTTCACAATCGGCAGGCTGGATTCAAGAATTAGAAAAACCTAGTCATACGCCCGAAACAGAGGAATATGGTATTAGTTCGTTCGTTTTTAGAGATGCTCGTCCATTTCACCCTGTTCGTTTTTGGAATTATATCAATCAGCATTGGCATGCTGGAATTATTCGCTCTAAGGGTTTATTTTGGCTAGCATCAAGACCAAAAGATGCCTTAAACTGGGGACAAGCGGGTGGCTCGCTTCGAGCAGATTATGCAGGAAAATGGTGGGCAGGCGTACCCAAGTGGGAGCGTTCGTTTTATCCTGCTTGGAAAGACTCAAAAGACGAAATCATGAAGCGTTGGGACGAACGCTTTGGGGACCGAATCAATGAATTAGTAATTATTGGGCAAGATTTAGACAAAGAATTATTGATACAAGAACTGAAAGATTGTCTTTGTACTGAAGAGGAAATCAAACAAATGGAAGCCAAGAAAAAGTTTGAAGACCCATTTCCTGAGTTTTAAGTAATTGTGAATGAGTGATTTGTGGATTAGTGAATATGCGCATGTATTTGTTGTCTAGTTAGTGACTAGGTCTTGAACTCATAATACAAATAACGTCATTATATAAAGGTAGTGTGATGCAAAAAGCCATCTTCCTGTGGGAGATGGCTTTTTTGTTTTATAAAAAAAACACTAAATCACTCAATAGTTAAAAGAATAACCATTCGATGGCTTTAGGGAATTCTTTACCCCATTGCGATTCGTTGTGCTTACCTTCAGGATCCAGAGAAAGGTTAATATCTATCTTCTTATTACCTTGACGTAGCAATGTTTGCTTGAGTTTTTCCACATTTGGAATCATTGAATGTCCTTCGCCACCTCCAGCATACGCATAGATTTTGGTAGGCAAATGACTCAAAAAGTCAATGGCATCAAAGTAGATATTGGGCGAAACCCAAAGAGAAGGCGAGAAAAGCATCAAACGCCCAAAAACCTCTGGATACATCAAACCTGCATAAATACTTACCAATCCACCCAATGAGCTTCCTCCAATCCCTGTAAATTCACGCTCGGTAAGTGTACGGAAATTGGCATCGATATAAGGTTTCAAAGTACGACTAATAAATTGTACATATTTACGACCTTCGCCTTTGCCCAATTTGGGGTTATTGTACGGAGAATACTCTTTGTAGCGGTTTTCGCCACCATGTGCAATAGCTACAATAATCACATCGCCATGACCACGAGATGCCAACACTGCCAATTGTTTGTCGATACCCCAATTCCCAAATGCCGAACCTTCTTGGAAAAGATTTTGGGCATCTTGCAAGTACATGACAGGATATTTTTTGTCAGTTTTGTCATAATCATGGGGCAACAAGATATATACCGCACGTTTGGTATCAAACTGAGGCATATCAAATGAATCAGAAATTAGTCTGATTTCAGGCATCAAATCCTGCTGCAAGTTCGAACCGTCTAAACGCCAGTGTGGCACAAAATCGTGCATGACACCAAGTTTCTTAGTTACAATACGGTTATGAGTGGAGTTTCCAAACTCATCTAGTTCTACCTGATTCCATCCACCTTTGGTGTACTTGTATTCAAGTTTTTCGGGAAGTGGTACAGAGTGTGGGAATTTTAATACATATCGTCCTTCCTCTGTTTTTTTCAAACGAAAATCTTCCTTGTCGGGGAGCCACCCGTTAAAATTGCCAGATATATAAATTGGGCGGTCGTCTTCAACTGGGGTGGTTAGTTCAAAATATAATACGTTGTTACTCATAGCTTTCTACTCAAAAATTGCTGTTCCTCAAAAGTGGACGCAAATTTAGCAAATTAGCTGTTCTATGCTATTCTAAATTTGAAAACTTCTATAATAAATTAGCAAAAACATGCTAAAATTTACCAAAATGACACTTTGAGAAAGGCTTAATTAACAAATGATAACTATACATTAGGGGCTTTTGTATTAGAATACTAAAGCCATTTGTGAGGACTTTCTACTCTAAGGTAAAAAACTTAGAAACAAGACAAAAGCCAAGGTTTAAAGTATCTAACTAATTGCTAGATAATCTTTTATAATTGCATTATAGGCGATGAATAGACAGGGTTATGAGCGAATTAGGAGAAAACGATTCAACCCTATATATTTGATTATAATAACTGTAAAATAGCTACATCATGAAATTCTACAAACCTTCCACTTTCATTTCTACGTTGTTTCCGTTTTCAAAACTGTTTAAAGGAATAAGTCCAAGACTAAGGCTTGAACTAGTAATTTCAAATTTTCTGGAAAAAATAATAGTAAAGAGTAAGATTGAATCAATTTTAGATATGGAGTATTAATAATTTACATTCGTAATTCACCATTCACAATTCTACATTAATACTTAATCGAAAAAGACCGCTTATGCTTAAAGTCATCAAAAACCTCTATTATCATTTGGGAATCCCTGCCGAGATATTGCTAGCCATGTAAAACCTCTTCTTTAAAATATCTTTAAATCCTCTGAATAACCCACAGTTCGGTACGTTTTGACGAGCTTAGTGTTTATATTTGTAATAAAAACTGACTCATTTACAGATAGAAAAATATTGTATTGTGCGAAACGAATGAAGGTATTCGCTTTTGGAGGTAAATAGTATATCCAAGCCGATTACCCGATTCTTATCAGGCAGAATTTTTGCTTGAAAATAGCATTTGATGAAGTACAAAGGCTTATTCGCTCAATGATTTATCAACCCAAAACATATTCATCAACTGTGATAGCTACTCAACAATTAACTTTTGCGTATCCGACTCAACCCAATGTTCCTACGAAGCAATTTACGTTTCCAGATTTCAGCTGTGCTGATAGCGAAACCATGTTGATTTTAGGGAAATCTGGTCGTGGTAAAACTACTTTTTTGCACCTTATGGCGCTTCTGTTGAAGCCAACGGGGGGCTCCATTCAAATTCATAACCAAGAAATAAGCCATTTTGATAGTGCTCAGGCAGCGGCCTTTCGTGCGGCCAATGTGGGTATTATTTATCAAAAACCTCATTTTGTGCATTCGCTGAGCGTGCTAGATAATTTGCTATTGGCTAATTATTTGGCAAACAAGTCTCTGGCAAAAGAAAAGGCACAGCACTTAGCCGAAAGTCTAGGTTTTGCAGACCATCTTGCCAAAAAGACTACCCAATTGTCGCAGGGTGAACAACAACGTGTAAGTATTGCCAGAGCATTGATGAATAATGCTTCGGTAATTTTGGCAGATGAGCCTACATCCAATCTCGATGATGATAACTGCTTGAAAGTAATAGACTTACTAAAAACTCAAACTTCTGAAATAGGGGCAAGTCTTGTGGTAGTAACACACGACCAGCGTCTCAAAGATGTTTTCGAGAAGCACTTGTACTTATAATGAGTTTTGAAAATCAGGCAGTAAATTACAAAATTGACTAACAATGAATTTATTACATATTTCTTGGAAAAACCTAAAAGACAAACCCCTAACCAGTTTCTTGAGTATCTTGTTGATGTCACTTGGGATTGCAATTATCTCTTTGTTGCTCCTTGTGGGAAAACAATTAGAAGAAAAATTTACCCGAAATATTCAAGGCATAGACATGGTATTGGGTGCCAAAGGTAGTCCTTTACAATTGATTTTGGCAGCGGTATATCAAATAGACTCGCCCACAGGCAATATCAATATGGATGAGGCCATGCGTTTTACCCGTAACCCGATGGTACAATCAGCTATTCCGCTTTCGATGGGCGATAGCTACCAAGGATACCGTATTATTGGTACAACTCCGAAATATATCGAGCATTTTCAAGGAGAATTTGAACAAGGAAAAGCATTTGAAAGAGCCTTAGAAATCGTGGTTGGAGCTAAGGTAGCTCGCAATTTGGGACTCAAAGTAGGAGATTCTTTTGCCAGTCAGCATGGCTACGATGGCGAGGGTGATCATCACGACGAAAGTAAGTTCAAAGTGGTTGGGATTCTGAAGCAAAGCAACTCTGTACTTGACCAGGTATTGATAACGCCACTCGAAAGCGTGTGGGCAGTACACGAGCATCACGAAGCGGAAGAGGCTGGAAAAGGAGCTAATGCTTTGAAATTACTTACCGAAGAAGAGCATCATGACGAACAAGGCGAAGAGCATCATGAGGAGGCAAAGGAAATCACGGCGATGCTCGTAAAATTTAGAAATCCAGCTATGGGTATGATGATATCGAGAAGTATCAATGAAAACTCTACCATGCAAACCGCCACACCAGCCATCGAAATGAATCGTTTGTTTGCCTTGATGGGTGTTGGGATTGATACACTGAAGCTGATAGCACTGGTTATCATTATTGTTTCAGGAATAAGTGTATTTGTTTCATTGTATAATTCGTTGAAAGAGCGAAAATATGAAATGGCTTTGATGTTATCGATGGGAGCTAGTCGTACAAAATTATTTTTACTATTATTGTCCGAAGGCTTGATTATCAGCATTATAGGTTATGTGGTGGGCGTATTACTCAGTCGTTTAGGTTTGGGAATTATGGCGCAGAATGTCGAACAAAACTTTCATTATGATTTTAGCGTTTTATCTTTGTTGGTAGAAGAGCTGTGGTTACTTGTAGGAGCTTTGGTAATAGGCTTACTGGCAGCAGCGATACCGTCTTTAGGTATTTATAAAATAGATATTTCGAGAACATTGGCAGATGATTAAGTAAGAGTGCTTATTTAGGCAAGTACATTTTTGAGCTTTGGGCTTTCAGCTAAGGGCATTCGGCAAAACATATTTTATTTTACTAAAAAATAATTTTACACTCTTTGCCTTATGCCTAAAACACCAAACTCAAATCTAAATTCTGCACGATTGCTTATAATTCAGTATCGTTTGTAAAAAGCGAAAATCCTATAGCCAAATTTGAATTTACGATTTCAACACTAAAAACTAAATTTTGTATCAATGAAAAAGAGCTTTCTTTCTTTTGTATTTGCTAGTTTATTGATAAGCACTGGCGTATTGGCTCATGAGCATCCTGCCTTGCGTATGATAGCCCCAGGCGAAAAGCTTACTTGGGAGATTTTGAAGGATGTAGTCTTCAAAAAGAAGTGGTATCCACAAGAATCTATCTATATGTTGTATCCAACGTTTGGCGCATCAGTAAAAAAATTAGAGCATAAGGAAGTTACAATCAAGGGATATGTGATTCCTGTAGACGCAGCAACAAATGTATATGTATTGTCGGCTTTTCCTTATAGTCAATGTTTCTTCTGCGGAGGAGCTGGCCCAGAGTCGGTAATGTCTCTGAAACCTAAAAAAGGCAGTTCGAAGAAATACAAAACAGACGAAATGCATACTTTTACAGGAAAACTAAAACTTAATGCCGACGATATTTACGAAATGAATTATATTCTCGAAGACGCTGAAGTGGTAGAATAATCAAACGGAATATATCTAATTGTTAAATTTATTGTATTTTTCAAGGAGTCTTGCTAAACTAGCAAGACTTTTTTTATCGGCAAATGTTAAGTTAATAAACTTCCTATCATTTGGTAATCGAATGATGAAAATGCTCGAAATAGAACAAATCCTTGTAAAAAAAATCGAGTTTTGAGATTCTTTGTGAACTTATCATGATTTATAAGTATTTTTTAAGTAGCTTGTTTATTTATAGTACTTTATACTCAAAACTATCTCAAATTTTCTTACATGCTCTAAGAAAATAGAGAGATAGATTTATTCTGACGATTTTGAAATTGTAATTTATTTATATTGAAGGCCTCCTCTTCTTTATTTCCCTAATCAAGTTTATAAACAATGAACAGACATTCTCAACTCCAACAGTTACGCCAAACCGAGCAATTTGACCTCTGTATTATAGGGGCAGGTGCCACTGGGGCAGGTATTGCCATAGATGCAGTTCTGCGAGGTTTGAAAGTAGTAATTATTGATAAAAATGACTTTGCGTCTCAGACTTCTTCCAAATCGACCAAACTAATCCACGGTGGGGTGCGATACTTGGAACAGGCTGTAAAAAAATTGGATTGGGAACAATACAAAATGGTAAGAAAGGCTTTGAAGGAACGTGAGATTTTGTTAAAAAATGCACCGCATCTTTCTCGTCCCTTAGCTTTACTTACTCCTTGTTTTAGCTTTATTGAGAGTATTTATTATACCATCGGCCTCAAAATGTATGAGTGGATTGCTGGTTCACAAAATATCTCTTCAAGCGAAAGACTTTCGAAAAAAGAGGCTTTGGAGTTGATTCCTGAACTGAAAAAAAAGCGCCTGAATTCTGCAGTGTTGTATTATGACGGACAGCTCGACGATGCTCGTTATTGTTTGGCCTTGATTCAAACTGCGGTAGAAAAGGGGGCTTTGGCATTTAATTATATTCAAGCGAACAAGTTTGCTAAAAACGAAGATACTGGACGTATCAAAACGCTCCTTGCTCAAGATTTACTTACTGGTGAGGAAGTCCAGATTCATGCAAAAGCATTTGTCAATGCCACCGGACCTTTTGCCGACCATATTCGTAAAATGGCGAATAGCAAAATGAAACCTCGTATCAAGGTAAGTCGTGGCGCTCATATTGTGTTACCTAAAAAATTCCTTCAAGGCGATGCGGCTATCCTAGTTCCCAAAACCGACGACGGACGGGTGATCTTTATGATTCCTTGGCAAGACCATCTTTTGGTGGGAACAACCGACGAAGAAGACCAATTGAGTGAAAACCCAAAACTGGAAGATTACGAGCGTACTTATTTGATAGACTACGTAAATCGCTATTTGGAAACTCCTGTGACTGAAAAGGATGTTACTTCGGGTTTTGCAGGTCAACGCCCTTTGTTGGAGGCAAAGCTTCATTCAGCACTGGATTCTGAAACCAAATCACTTGTGCGCGACCACGAGGTAGAAATTGATAAGCGTTCAAAACTAGTTAGTATCATGGGTGGAAAGTGGACAACCTACCGTTTGATGGCCAAAGATACAGTGGATATGGTACAAGAAAATGTGCTCAAACAACCCATAACGGAGTGTTCTACCGATAAACAAATACTTGTGGGAGGAGATGGCTACCATTTTGATGATTGGAAAGTTCTTGTAAATACCTATCAGGTATCTAGTGAGATAGCACAACATTTGATGAAAAAGTACGGCAGTAATGCAGGAAAGGTACTTCAATTGTCTAATGAAGATGCAGATTTGAAAAGCTTACTAGTAGCAGGACATCCATTTATCAAAGCTGAAGTAGTATATGCTATACGCTACGAAATGGCGTGTACCAAAGAGGATGTACTTCATAGAAGATTGGGGCTGGCTCTCAGAGATGCCGACGCTGCCGCTAAAGCAGAGTGGTATGTGGAGGAGGTATTGAAAGGGGGGATTTAGAGTGAACAGGCACAGAGGCACGAATTGTTTTTAGGGTATAGGGTTTAGTTTTTTCGAAAAAGGTAAAAAAGTGAGGAGATAGGATGTATGAGCATTTTTAGGGTATAGGGGTGAGGGTATAGGGTTTAGTTTTTTCGAAAAAGGTAAAA
>NZ_JBMLSD010000059.1:0-1583 GCF_049240685.1 Flectobacillus sp. | reverse complement strand
ATATTTGAGTATCTATAATAATTTTGCAACGGTGATTAAATTACCGTTAACACAACATTATTGAACCTATAATTTTATATCCCTTACTATGCTTAACTCTCATCTTCTTGAGATAGTCCAGACTATGCTCAATTTTAATGAAGAACCGTCGCTATTTGTTTCTCCCAAGCATGAGATTATTTCATTCAACGCTCATTTTGAAACATTGTTTAATTGGCACAATCCACAACCACTCAAAAAAGGTTTATCAGTTACTGAACATCAACTTCCCTTCGACCACAATCATTATTTTCAGCTATTCGAAGAAGTTGTTGCTGGTCAAAAAGTAAACACTAGTTTGACCAACCAAAGCCGTTCAAACACCATTCAATACAGCATCAAAGGACAACCTATTTATTGTAATCAAGGTAATCTTCAGGGTGCTCTTTTCTCCTTTAAAAACATAACAACGCCCCCTCCTCCTCACACCGAAATCGATACCCTCAAACATTGTTTTGAATCTACTCTCTATGAAGCACACGAAGGTGTCTTACTGCTCGACAAGCATCTTAGGATTTTATACTACAACCAAGCCCTCATCAAGCAAAACACCTACAAAAACACTCATCTTTTCAAGATTGGAGCAAACATTTTAGACTTCGTGAGCGAAATAGATAAAACTCAGACAGATTTTCTGTTGAAATTGGCTTTAGAAGGTAAAATAATTGAAAGAGAAGTTCCTATTAATCCTTCTGATGAGCAAACTTACTGGTATAAAATAAAGGTATTCCCAATTAAAAATCCATCCAATAACATCATTGGTGTGAGTATTCTATCGCTAGATGTTTCTGAAAAAAGGAAATTTGAATTAGCATTTCAGGAAAGTGAAGTTAGATTCAAAAATATCATCGAAAATACTCCTATTGCCCTAGCCGTTTTAGATAAAAATTTCCAAGTTATTCAAATAAATTCTGCCGCCGAAGAACTGCTAGGCTATACCTCCCAAGAATTAGCAGGAACAGATATTCGACATATCATCTTTTGCTCTTATTTCGATGATATGGAAAGTAGCCCATTTTTTGAAAATTCTGATGCTTTTTTTACCAACTTAACTTCGGATAGGTTTATTTCTACCATCAACAAAGCAGGCGAACTTATCACTATTGAGTTAACCATCAACGCCTACAAATTCAACACAAATAAAACTATAGTCTTGGCAGCACGGGATGTCAGGGTTTTGCTGAAACAAGAGGAGAAATTACAAAAACATACAGAGCTATTTCGCAAAATAGCTTGGCAACAATCACACGAGGTTCGCAAGCCACTGGCTAACATCAAGGGAATCACTGAATTATTGCTCGAAAATGCGCCTTCCTCTTCAATGGATATTTATCTCAACTATCTGAAAGAAGCAACCGAAGAACTTGACACTATCATCAAAAATATTGTTGAGCAAACTTACCTTTCAAAGGATGAGTAATGGGCTTCAGGTGCTCAGCTAGGGGATTTGGGATTTCGGATTTCGGAAATAGAGCTTATTACCTTTATTTCCGAAATCCAATATTAAGTGTTTTTTTTAGGCACGAGGCAACAGGCACAAGGCA
>NZ_JBMLSD010000058.1:64370-65616 GCF_049240685.1 Flectobacillus sp. | reverse complement strand
GTAATAGGCTCGATGCTTTAAGCCGTAAGCAAAAAGAATAATTGTGTTTTTATCGAATAATCAACACAATAAAGCCTAATGCCTACGGCTTAAGGCTTATAGCCGAGTACTTAATTTTATTTTGATATACTAGTCCAATACTTTGTATTGGTTTTATTTGCTTACCAAGTAAAAACTAGTATTTTAAAACCAGTCAATTTCAAAATGCCTGAGTGACATATTGTCATTTTGTCCAGAAATCACACAATTCATTTTCTGCCCTAATATTCTTTTTCTAAGTTAGCACGCAAAATAAAGTTTAAGATTGTGCCATAAGCTATCAGGTATCGGCTTTCGGCGGTGGGCTATGGCAAAAATGCATGTCCACGGTCGTTAAAAACATTTTAACACTCTTTGTGCCTTGTGCCTGTTGCCTGGTTCCTAAAACACAAAACTTAAATATTGCACGATTACTTAAGTTAGCACGCAAAATAAAATTTAATTTTTAAGCTTTCGGTTTTCAGCTAGTAGCATTCAGCAAAAAAATATCTGTCTTAACTATAAAGCATTTTAACACGTATTGTCTCGTGCCTAAAAACAAAAAATTAAATCGAGTTTTGTACACTTACTTATAGATCAACATCTTTATGCAAACAAGTGCGCTAATCTAGATTTTTCATATTGAACTACCTCTACTCCAAATTTTCTCAAAAATTCAACTCCTTCATCAGATTGCAACCCCTTGTATTGTGCATACGAATCAAGGAAAACCACTTTACTAATTTTCATCGAAAATATTATTCTGGCACAAGCGATACACGGTGATAGTGTAACATACAAAGTGGCTCCATCTACTTGAGAACCATTTTTCGCGGCAAAAAGTATTGCATTCTGTTCGGCATGTAGTGCCAATGAGCAGCTTCCCTTAGAATCTCGTGCACAACCATGCTCAGGAAATTCTTCATCGCAATTGTGCGTACCCGACGGTGGTCCGTTATAACCAATCGATATAATTCGTGTATCTCTTGCTAGTACAGCTCCAACTTGAGCTTTTATACAATGAGAACGCTTGGCAATATTTACCGCCAATTCCATATAAATATCATCAAATTCAGGTTTTGCCATGGTGAAATGTTGGATTTTGGAAACAAATCGAAGAATTACTGATGGAAAATGTTTCTTTTGAGAGCGAATTTACGAGTTTTTATAAAAAAAAAGCCCTTCTGTAAAAGAAAGGCTTAGTTAGTAGCGGGGAGCAGAATCGAAC
>NZ_JBMLSD010000058.1:39678-64270 GCF_049240685.1 Flectobacillus sp. | reverse complement strand
TGCCGACCTTTGGGTTATGAATCCAACGCTCTAACCATCTGAGCTACCCCGCCGTAATAATATGTTCAGAAAAAATAGTAGCGGGGAGCAGAATCGAACTGCCGACCTTTGGGTTATGAATCCAACGCTCTAACCATCTGAGCTACCCCGCCGTGTTTTTCGTGATGCAAAATTAGATAATTATTCTATCGGAGGCAAGTATTAAAGAGCATTTTTCTGAAAATAATTTGTAACGTATATGATTACTGATTGGTAGTCAGAGTTTTATGGTAGCTGAAAAAAATGAAATTTTTCTTTTAGCATTATTTTAATCTATAAATATGTAATTTGTTGATTTTTAGTGGATTATATATTTATTTGTCTAATCTACACCTAAAGATGTTACAAAAACTTGCATATTATCTATATAATTATACCTTTGCCAAAAAGGTAAATTTAAATTCTTGCGTATGAGTAAGCACAAGTTTGTTATTGAGTTCGAGTTGAGAGCTTCTCCAAAAGTTTTGTTCCCGTATGTAAGTTCTGCTTCAGGATTGCAGCAATGGTTTGCGGAGAAAGTAACTTTAAAAGATAGCTCTACTTTCGACTTTGTTTGGGATGGTGAAAGTCACATCGCCAAATTATCTCAATTACGATTAAATAAGTCCGCAAAGTTTGATTTTGTTCCTTCTAGCCCCGACGACCGTGATCATAATTATCTCGAGTTCAAGATGGATGTTAGTGATTTGACTGGGTCAACCTATTTAAAAATCATTGATTATTCTGGTAATTCGGACGAAGAGGAGTTGACTGAACTATGGGAAGATTTAATTTTTAAATTGAAAGAAATCGTAGGTAACTAACCTAAACACAAATGCTAGTTGATGGGCAAATCCAAGGCCTGACAACTAGCATTCTTTGATTGATGATTATTTGAATTTTATTATAACGAGTAATGTTATATATCCCAAGGTATAAGCTAATAGGTCTATCCAAGAAAAGGAGTGGCCGATAAGCATACTCATAATGGGGTATTTGTCTAATCCTGTCATCTGTAAAAAATTGATTTTTTGTAAAATTTCCAGCAAATAGGCAATCATCAAAGAAATACCAGCTAGTCTATAATCCTTCGAGGAGTTGTTAGCATAAAAACATTTGAAAAATGTAAAGGCAAAAATTACAGCAATAAAGTCTCCGAAAAATGGACGAAAGAAATTGTCTTTTACGTAAACAGAAAGATATGCTTCATAGCAAAATAATGTAAAGGCTATGAGGGGATAACGGAGTTGTTCTACTTTTCTAGGTATCTGAAAATTTTTCATAACGATTAATTAAAGGTGTTTTCCTTATTTGTGTGAAACCGATTTGCTTATTTTTGAGTTGAAATACTATTAATTGGTTTCAATTGTCAAATATATGAGAAATATTAAACAAATCCACACACCACATTATTCACCGATTCGTGAGCTTGTTACTTACGGTGTTCTTCCTACACATACTTTAGATTACCTTGATCCATTTCTTTTTTTGAATCATCACGGACATCAAGTATATCCTAAAAACAATCAAGGTTTACCTTTTGGCCCACATCCTCATCGTGGCATGGAAACTGTTACCTTTATTTTGGATGGTGATATCAAACATCAGGATAGTACGGGTCATTCTAGCGTGATAAGGTCTGGTGGGGTTCAATGGATGACAGCCGGAAAAGGTCTGATTCATGCCGAAACATCTTCTGCAGAATTCATGAAAGAAGGGGGCTCTCTTGAAATATTGCAATTATGGATTAATCTTCCGGCCTCCCATAAGCTGATGGAGCCCAGATATCTTGGGCTTGAGAAGGATGATATTCCAACTGTAATCCATCCTGGAGTAAGGGTGCAGGTATTAAGTGGAACTGTAGAGGGGCTAACAGGGCCTTTTGAATCGGTTACTGGAGTAACTTTTACTACCATCGCCTGCCAGAAAGGATATACCTACAGTTTGGATATCCCTGCTGAACATACAATTTTCTTCTATGTGGTAAGAGGTCGTGTTAGATTGAATAATCGTTCAGTTGCACTAAGGAGTTTAGTTGAGTTTGATTATCAGGAGGGTAGCATTGAATTTGAAGCGGAGGAGGATTCCTATATTTTATTAGGTCACGCCAAACCACTCAACGAGCCCGTAGTGTCACAGGGGCCTTTTGTGATGAATACTGAGGAAGAGATTTATCAAGCTTATTCCGATTATCAGAGAGGTTTATTCGGTAAATGGTCTTTTTAACAAAATTCTATTTTTTAACGTATAATACAAAAGGGTATTTAGCTATTGGTTTAAGTATCCTTTTTTTAGTCAGAAAAGATTAATTCGTTTTCGGTATTCAGGTAGTGAGTGGTGACGGTGAGTTTTTTACCAAAAACAAGCTAAAACTTTTCGCCTGCGGCCTATTACCCAATCTAAAAAACTTTAATCTAATTTTGTTCTTAGATTTATCCAATTCGAAATAAATGAATTTATTTCGAGATACTCAAGAATTGTCTGTTTCTTAAAGTTTCTTAATTCTTGTGTGGATGTACAAAATTTAGGAAATGTATTCGTTATTTTGTGAGCGAGGTTTGTTTCTATAAATAGAATTTTAACCACATCTTAATAAACTAAAATATTGCTCAAGAAATGATAACTTTGCATGGCAAATTATTGTGGATGTATGAAAAAACTAGATAAGCTTATCCTCAAGGCCTTTTGGGGACCATTTTTACTGACCCTTACAGTTGTAATCTTTATATTTTTGATGCGCTTAATTGTCGTATATTTTGCTGATTTGTTTGGTAAAGATTTAGGGGTTGAACTATACTTCGAATTATTTTTCTATTTCAGTTTGATTACTATCCCTATTGCCTTACCCTTGGCGATGCTCATTTCAATGCTTATGACATTTGGGAAACTTGGTGAATTTTTTGAGCTTACTGCCATAAAAAGTGCTGGGATTTCCATAAGTAGAGCTTTGCGACCCATGTTTGTGGTAGCCATTTTAGTTTCAGGATTTTCATTTTGGTTTAATAATGTTCTTTGGCCTTGGGCAAACCTCAAGGGCTATCGATTGCTGTATGATATCAAAACAACAAAAACGACATTAAATATTAAAGAAGGGATTTTTTACAATGAATTGCCAGGGTACAGTATCAAAGTAAATAAGAAATTTCCTAACGGAAAATCTTTAAAAGGGGTTATTATTTATGATCATTCCAAAAATGATGGGAATAAACATGTTACCATTGCAGATTCGGCCTTGATGTATACTATCATGAACAAACAGTATTTAGTGTTTGAATTATACAATGGGCACGACTATGTAGATGATGCCGACCGTTCGACTGGTGCTGATGCTACGGATTTTGTATCGCATTCGTTTACAAAAAGTAAGGTAGTAATGAGTATGTCGGCGTTTGATATGCACAAAACGGAAGAAGATCAATTTAAGCATCATCAAATCATGCGAAATATTGTGCAGCTAAATAACGATGCCGATTCATTAGCTAGGCTAACTTCTGATTATCGCAAAAACTTTTTCGAAGCGGCAAAATCCTACTATATATATAGTTTGAAATCTTTGCCTGCGACAATTACACCAGACCAAAAGGCTTTGATGAAAAATCAAGGAGATTGGGTTGGGAAAATTATTAAAAAGAAAATCAAGCCTAATCCGAACGAGCATTTGGACTTTGCCATCTCTCAAGCCAAGAATATGATTTCATTTGCCGAAAGTAATGTGTTTACGCTAACTTCCAAAAATGAAGATTTACGTAAAACTAATTGGTTTTGGCATCAGAAATTTACAGATTCGATTGCCATTTTTGTCATGTTTTTGATTGGAGCCCCACTTGGCGCGATTATCAAAAAGGGAGGATTCGGAATGCCCGTGGTTGTGGCGATTTTCTTTTTTATTCTTTCTTATGTAATGACTCAGCAAGGGAAGAAACTTTCGGAAGAAGGAAGAGTGATGGTACAAGTAGGAGCCTGGACCTCCAATTTGGTACTTTTTTCAATCGGGGTATATTTTTTCAATAAAGCTCGACACGACTCCCGACTATTTGAGTCTGATGTTTATGTAATGGCTATGACAAAGTTGAAGGAAAGGATTGCATCCCAGGGCATGTTAAGAAAAATATTTGCTAAATTTGGGATGAAATTTGCAAATAGTTAGGAATTTTTATATTTTTGCACGTTTACAAAAATTTAATAATTAAAACTGGTTGAAGATGTATTTAACTTCAGAAAAAAAGCAAGAGATCTTTGAATCTAAAGGTCACTCGAAGTCTAAAATCGATACTGGTTCTGCTGAGTCACAAATTGCATTGTTTACTTACAGAATCAATCATTTGACAGAACACTTAAAAATCAATAAGAAAGACCACTCTACTCGTTTAGGTCTTTTGAAATTGGTAGGTAAGCGTAGAAGCTTACTTGATTATCTTATCAAGAAAGACATCACTCGTTACAGAGCTATCATTGCTCAGCTTGGCATTAGAAAGTAATTTACTTTCAGCAAACAGGGAATTCTATCTAATAGGATTCCCTGATTGCGTAGACGGAGATCGTCTTCCCTTCCTCTATTTGGGTCTTCGTTAATAGTTGATAGTTTTGTTAATCGTGAAGCAGCCATTCATCATCAAACTACACTATTGGCAATTGACGATTCACTATTAATGACTGCAAATCCAACAAAATCCTTTTACATTTCGTTGATATCAGGTAGCGTAAAAGGTAACTAAGCAAACAATTTATGTCGTTTAACGTAATTACGAAAAAAATCACAATGCCTGATGGTAAAGAAATTACCATCGAAACGGGCAAACTCGCGAAACAAGCCGATGGGGCTGTGGTAGTGAGAAGCGGAAATATGATGCTTTTAGCAACGGTTGTTGCTAGCCAAACAGCAAAAGAAGGTGCTGACTTTTTACCTCTTTCAGTAGATTATCAAGAAAAATTTGCTTCAGCTGGTAAAATCCCTGGAGGTTTCTTGAGAAGAGAATCAAAATTGTCTGACTATGAGGTACTTGTAAGTAGATTAGTAGATAGAGCTTTACGCCCAACTTTCCCGTCTGATTTTCATGCAGATACACAAGTAATGATTAACTTGATTTCTGCTGATTCTGAGGTTTTACCAGATGCCTATGTCGGACTAGCTGCAGCTGCAGCTTTGGCGGTATCTGATATCCCTTTCAACGGCCCGATTTCTGAGGTTCGTGTAGCAAAAATTAATGGCGAGTACATTATCAACCCTGAAACTTCTAAATTGAAGGATGCAGAGTTAGAATTAATCGTAGCTGCCAATGCTAATGATATTTTGATGGTTGAAGGTGAAGCAAATGAAGTTTCTGAACAGGAGATGTTAGAAGCACTTCGTTTGGCTCACAAGGCTATTCAGCATCAATGTGCGGCGCTTAAAGAGTTGGAGGCAGAAGCTGGTAAAACAGAAAAGCGTGAATATTCGCATGAAACCCATGACGAAGAGTTGAAAACTTATTTGTGGGAAACATATTTTCAACGTTATTATGATGTTGCCAAATTAGCAAATCCAAGTAAAAAAGGACGCCGCGAGTCTTTCAAAGCTATTGAAGAGGAATATTTTGCTTCATTGCCAGAGGATTCTACAGTAAATAAAAGCTTGGCAAAATGGTATTTCCATGATATCGAGAAAGAAGCTGCCCGCCAATTAGTACTAAACGAACGTTATCGTTTGGATGGTCGTAAATTGGATGAGATTCGTACTATCACTTGTGAAGTTGATTATCTACCATCGCCTCATGGTTCGGCCGTATTTACAAGAGGCGAAACACAGTCACTTACTACGGTAACATTAGGTACAAAACTTGATGAACAAATCGTTGATCAAGCAATGGTTTCGGGTTATAACCGTTTTATGTTACATTACAACTTCCCTGGTTTTTCTACTGGTGAAGTAAAACCTAATAGAGCTCCGGGTCGTCGTGAGGTAGGTCATGGCAATTTGGCGATGCGTGCTTTGAAAAAGGTATTGCCTCCAGATGCGAAAAACCCTTATACAATTCGTGTTGTTTCTGATATCCTAGAATCTAATGGTTCTTCATCAATGGCAACAGTTTGTGCTGGAACTTTGGCCTTGATGGATGCTGGTGTACCAATCAAAGCTCCTGTATCGGGTATTGCCATGGGTCTTATTACTGATCCTAAGACGGGTAAGTATGCGGTACTTTCGGATATCTTGGGTGATGAAGATCACTTAGGCGATATGGACTTTAAAGTTACTGGTACTTCTGCCGGAATTACTGCTTGTCAGATGGATATCAAAGTGGATGGTTTATCTTATGAAGTGTTAACTGAAGCTTTGGAACAAGCAAAACAAGGTCGCTTACATATTTTGGGTAAAATGCAAGAAACTATTGCTGAACCTCGTGGCGACTACAAACCACAAACTCCAAGAGCTACTGTTATCAGAATCTTGAAAGAGCAGATTGGTGCAGTAATCGGACCTGGTGGTAAAGTGGTTCAAGATATTCAAAAACAATCTGGTGCTACGGTTACTATCGAAGAAAAAGAAGATGGAGGTTATGTTTCTATTTTCTCAGCCAATAAAGCTGCTATGGATATTGCCGTTAAAATGGTGAAAGGAATTGTAACAATCCCTGAAGAGGGTGAAGTATACGATGGCGTTGTAAAATCAATTATGCCGTTTGGTGCTTTTGTTGAATTCTTACCAGGAAAAGACGGTCTATTGCATATCTCTGAAATCAAATGGGAACGTCTTGAAACAATGGACGGCGTGCTTGAAATCGGTGAACAAGTAAAAGTGAAGTTGATTGAAGTGGATAAGAAAACAGGCAAATTCCGTTTATCAAGAAAAGTTTTGTTGCCAAAACCTGAAAAAAAATAGAACGAACTTGAGGATAATTTCGTTATTTTCTTAACAAATTAAACTATATTGTTAAATTTGTTTCCTACCAAACAGTTATATTCATCGTTTATATAACTGTTTGGTATACACTTTTCAGGACGTGCTCTTTGTGAAAAAAAATATTTAAAGAAAAGCATAGTATTTTTTCCACAAATCACACTTTATTCCTAATTGTTAACCTACTAAGAACTTTAAGAGGTAGTAACTAATATGAGACAGCTAAAAATTAGTAAGCAGATTACCAACCGAGAATCCCAATCACTCGACAAGTATTTGCAAGAAATTGGCAAGGTAGATTTGCTAACGCCAGAGGAGGAGGTTATTTTAGCTCAGAAGATTCGTGAAGGAGATCAACTTTCTTTGGAAAGATTGACCAAAGCGAACCTTCGTTTTGTGGTGTCTGTTGCTAAGCAATATCAAAACCAAGGCCTAAGTCTAGGCGACCTTATCAACGAAGGTAACCTTGGTTTGATAAAAGCAGCTCAAAGATTTGATGAGACTCGTGGTTTTAAGTTTATTTCCTATGCGGTATGGTGGATTCGTCAGTCAATTCTTCAAGCTTTGGCAGAGCAATCACGTATCGTTCGTTTGCCACTCAACCGTGTAGGCTCTTTGAACAAAATTTCAAAGACTTTCTCTGAGTTGGAGCAAAAATTTGAACGTGAACCAACACCAGAAGAATTAGCTGAAGTACTCGAAATTACAACTGGTGAGGTTGTGGACACTCTCAAAATTTCGGGTCGTCACGTATCTATGGACGCTCCGTTTGTACAAGGAGAAGAAAACTCTTTGTTGGACGTTCTGGAAAATGATGGCGAAGACAAACCTGATAGTGGCTTGATTAACGACTCTTTGCGTCGTGAAGTACAACGTGCTTTATCTACTTTAACTCAACGTGAAGCGGATGTTGTTACACTTTATTTTGGATTAAACGGTGAGCATGCGATGACTTTGGAAGAAATCGGTGAGAAATTTAACTTGACTCGCGAACGTGTACGTCAAATTAAAGAAAAAGCAATCCGTAGATTAAGACATACATCAAGAAGCAAGGCGCTCAAAACTTATTTGGGCTAGTATCCTGACAATGCCTTTTCAGAGCCTCATTTATGAGGCTCTTTTTGTTTGTATGAAATACTCGAAGATATTAACCCAGCAAAGAGAAATGCTAGGTAATAAAAGTTTAAGGTAATTATGAAAATAGCTTTGCGCAATTTGGACCTGTTAAGGGTGATATACCTTCAATTGTAGAAAAACATCTTGGGCTGATTCAGCTTGCTATTTCATGTAAAGTGGATGCCATATTCTTTCCGGAACTTTCGATTACAGGTTATGAACCCAAATCAGCTGAAGCTCTTGCAAGGCAACTTAGCGATATCGAATTTGATTGTTTTGAAGAAATTAGTCATCGTGAAAATATAACGATTGGCATCGGTGTGCCAGAAAAAGCAAAAGATGGAATCAAAATAAGTATGTTTATTTTTCAACCAGACCAAACTAGAGGCGCATATTCGAAGCAACACTTACATTCAGATGAGTATTCTTATTTCGTAAGTGGACAAGAGCAATTCACTATTAGTCTTAATGGTGAAAAGATTGTACCAGCTATTTGTTATGAAAGTCTAATACGCTCATATTTTGAGTCAGCCCTTGTGCTCGGTGCTGAAATTTATGTAGCCAGCGTTGCTTAATCACAGAGTGGTATAAATAAGGCAAGGACGCATTATTCAGCAATGGCAAAGAAATTTTCAATGCCAGTGCTTATGTCAAATTGTATCGGATTTTGCGATAATTTTGAGAGCGTTGGACAAAGAGCAATCTGGCGAAAGGACGGTGTTTTGGCGGGACAATTAGATAGTACTGACGAAGGAATCCTAATAATTAATACAAAAACAGAAGAGGTATTAATGCGAATGATATAGTCCTATCTTTTTCTCCTAATAACAACCACGATGCATGCTTTGAGTATAAAAGTTAAGAAGATATAAAATGATAAGATTTGAAATTTCTGATTTAATGCTTGAACTTCTTGATGAGCCAATTTATAGGGTTGATTCAGTCGATAATATATTTTCTTATACCAAACAATATAGTAGCAGTGACGGAAGTCAAGTATCATCAAGTAAAATCGGAATTAAAATTT
Source organism: Flectobacillus sp. (assembly GCF_049240685.1). Taxonomy (NCBI): domain Bacteria; kingdom Pseudomonadati; phylum Bacteroidota; class Cytophagia; order Cytophagales; family Flectobacillaceae; genus Flectobacillus; species Flectobacillus sp. The sequence continues at coordinate 55,235 of NZ_JBMLSD010000058.1, read as the reverse complement.
ATCAACATAAAGAGCTTGTTGAGAGTTGTATTATTATAGGGATAGGTGGTGCAACAGCAATCACTCAATACTCGTATATAATTGCATCGGAAAATATATTGATTTGCTGCGGAGACTCCGTATTTTGTTTGTCTCTACCGAGTTTAGAATTAGTATGGAATATGAAGTTAGATGACGTAACTTGTTTTCAAATTTTTCAATGCCAAGAGGATTATCTCATCCATGGTGAATTGAATATAACCCTAGTTAATCTAGAAGGAAATATAAAATGGTGTTTTAGCGGAAAAGATATTTTTGTATCGCTTACCCAAGAAAAAGCAATATCAATTTTACCTGAAGGGATTTTACTAACAGATTTCGAACAAACAAAATATAAATTAGATTTTGATGGAAAGCTTATATGGACTAATAATTCTAATATGTAACGCATCAAAATAGATAAAAACAAAACAAGAGAACCAAAACCATTCATGGCAATATTACAACCCATTATTAATATAGCAGAAATACTGGTCACCAAAAATGTGACTGATGCGATAATTTCCCCTGGTTCCCGCAATGCACCTTTGACGATTGCGTTGGCTAGACATCCTCAGATAAATGCCTTGTCGGTATCAGATGAACGTTCGGCTGCATTTATCGCTATGGGAATGGCACAAGTAAAAAATAAACCTGTTGCCATTTGTTGTACCTCTGGGTCGGCTGCCTACAATTATGCTCCTGCTGTAGCTGAAGCCTTTTTCCAAGAAATACCATTAATTGTTCTTACAGCTGACCGACCAACCGAATGGATACATCAACACGATGGACAGACGATTTATCAGGAAAATATTTATGGAAAACACGTAAAGGCTTCCTATCAGATTGGAGCAGATTATTCTCATCCTGATGCTCGTTGGCATATCGAACGTGTCATGAATGAGGCCATCAACACAGCCAATACTTTTCCAAAAGGACCAGTGCATATAAATATCCCATTGCGTGAGCCATTTTATCCTTCAGCTGGGGAGCAAGTAGTTTTTGAGCGTCCAAGAAATATTCGTCAGCATTTGGCAAAGGCGAGCTTGAATCAGGAAACTTGGGAGGAGTTACTCTCTCAAATTGAAGATTATTCAAAGGTCATGGTCATTGCTGGCCAAGATGCTACTAACCCCAATATTAACCAAGCTTTGAAAGGCTTACAAGAGGAGTTTGGATTTGTGGTTGTTGGCGATTTGATTGCCAATCTCAAAGGCGAATTCATCGCGAATCATGACTTGTACTTAGGGCAGATAAACGAGAGCTATGCGCCAGAGCTTTTGATATCTTTTGGTAAATCAGTGATTTCAAAATCACTGAAGCAGTTTATTAGAAAACATAAACCTGAAGCCCATTGGCATGTGCAAAGCTCAACGCTTATGATTGATACCTATCAGAGTCTAAGCGATATTGTGCCAATTGCGCCTGAAGACTTTTTCAAAGAACTGTTTGAAAGCTTAGATATGAGAGCTTATAAAATGGGAGATGAAGAAAAGTCTTTCGCCTTTCAAGAAAAATGGTTTAATCTCGAAAGAAAGTCTTCGAGATATATCCATCAAGTTTTGAGCGATAGCGACACATGGAATGAATTCTCGACTTACTTTAAGGTGATGGAAAATATTCCGTCTGGCTCGCAATTGCATCTTGCCAATTCGATGGCAGTGAGATATGCAAATTACCTGCACTTACCCAATATCAACGAGGTAGAAGTTTTTGCTAACAGAGGAACAAGCGGAATAGACGGCTGTGTGAGTACAGCTGTTGGGGCAGCTTTGGCAACGGATGCACAGGTATATCTTTTGGTTGGTGACGTAGCTTTTTTCTATGATCGTAATGCACTTTGGAATAATTTCTTACCTTCAAACCTCAACATTATTGTAGAGAACAATAGTGGGGGAGGAATTTTCCGAATGATTGATGGCCCGAGTCAGCAACCAGAGCTTGAACCATTTTTTGAAACTTCTCAAAAAATGACAGCCAAGCTGACTGCCGAAGAATCTAACATGGAATATTTATCAGCTACGAATTTTGAGCAGTTAGAAAAAATCCTGACTACAATTCCACAAAAGTCTAATCGTGCCAGACTTTTTGAAATCCATACTAATTCGGTAGAGAATACGACTTTCTTTAAGAAATTTAAAACTAATTTTATAGTTTAAAACTTGTAGAAGTTAAAAAATACTAGGCCCTGAGAATCGAACGAGCTGTAATTATACCTAGAACAGGCTCAAATATGCGATTCTCAGGGCTTTTATATAGGGGTAAAAAAGCTCAAAAGGCTATTTTTTCGGTAATATAATGCTCAATTTGAGCAATTTTAAGGTTTGAGTAAATTGGTTATTTTGTACTTTTTTAATATACTGTAAAGAAATTTTCGGTAAAACACTTTTTATTTTTGCATTATTCTAATATTGTTCATTTTTGAACGAAAATTCTCGCTGAAAAAGCAAATTCATTGATAAATCAATAAAATGGATTAGTCTGAAGCCCCTTTTAAAAATTTGATGTAAACAAAAAATCCCTATTGACATCATTAGTCAGTAGGGATTTTTTGTTTACTGAATCGAAATGCTAGGGTTAAGTTTTTTAGCTTTTTCTAAATACGTTTTTGCTTTTTGGGCGTCTCCTTTTTTCTGGAAGTACAAACCTAAGTTTCTATTCGCAAATGCATTTTCAGGTTCTATCCTCAGAGAGTGTTCGATAGTTTCTTTGGCTTCCTCTAATTTGCCTAACTGTAAAAGAATATAACCTTTATTGTTGAGATAGTAAGCCTGGGCAGGTTTTAGAAATATGGCTTTTTCTACCAAGGGTAATGCTTCTTGATATTTGCCCTCCTCGCTTAGTATAAAGGCTAAATTATTTAAGGCAAAGTGTTGTTGAGGATTGATTGCTAAAGCCTTTTGAAAATCTTGTTTCGCCATCGCATAATTGTTTTGTTCAAAGTACAGATATCCGTGATTAGTATAGGCTTCAGCATTTTTGGGATTAAGCAAAATTGCTTTTTCATAGGCAGCGGTGGCTCCAGAATAATCTTGGATTTGAGTTTTTACATTTCCTACCGTTACAAAATAAAAACTAGAATCTTTATAAACCTTGGCAATAGTATTTAGGTCGTTAAGTGACTCGGTGAAATTCCCTAAGTTGAAATACAATTCAGCTCGGTTGTAATAAGCTTCCCAAAACTTACTATCGACCTCCAGTGCTTTATTAAAATCCTCCAATGCTTTTTCGGGCTTGTCGGCCTTTTGATAAGCTAATCCTCTGTTGTTATAAATATCGGCAAAATCTGGTTTTTTGTTGATGGCCTCATCATACCAATGAATGGCCTCATTGTATTCTTGTTCTTTTAGTTTGAAGTTTCCTCTTTTAAAGAATTTTATTGCCTCTTCGTTTTTATCTGTTCCGCACGACACCAATCCTAGCATAGTGGAGGCTAGTAATATCGCCAGTAGTTTTCTTGTTTTCATCGAATGTGAAATTTTTCGTTGATAAATTATAAATTCAAAATTACGGTATTTTGATGGAAAGACCTTCTACTCTATAGGAAGAAACAATTAGCTAAAATGTTTAAAGAAATGAAGGAGATGCCTTAACTTTGTAAAAACAATTGCTGTTTTATCATCCATTAACAATTGATTATAGTATGTTAAAAGCTGAAATGTTGACCGAGAAAGGTCTAATGGTTATAACGTTTTTTGAGGAGGATGCTCCAATTCACGTAAAAAACTTCATTGATTTATCAAAAAAAGGATTTTATGATGGTGTAACTTTCCACCGTGTAATTCCAGACTTCGTAATTCAAGGAGGTGATCCTACAGGTACAGGAGCTGGTGGCCCAGGTTATACAATTCCTTGTGAATTGACTGGTAATAACCAATATCATGACCGCGGAGTATTGTCGATGGCACACCGTGGCCCAAATACAGGTGGTTCGCAGTTCTTTATTTGTCATAGTCGTAAAAACACTGCTCACCTTGATCGTAGACATACTTGTTTTGGTAAGGTTGTAGAGGGTTTGGACGTAATTGACCAAATTCGTCAGGGAGATAAAATTGTAAGTGTTACTATCATCGAAGAAGAAGTTTAGTCATGTACTTTATCGGTGAAATACCCAACCATCCTTGTAAGGTTTCTTTATACAAATGGAACAATAAATATTTTGTAAAGTTTGAAACCTCTGATTTAGAACAAACATTCAAGATTTCTGAGATGGATGTATCTGGAGAGGCAGAGGTCAAAGAACTAATTACAGAAGAGTTTGTCCAAAAAGTAATGAATCGCTTTGAAGAAATGTATCAGGATTTGAATACTGCTTTGAATCCTTATTAACAAAAAAGCCCTGATTGTTCAGGGCTTTTTTTATTGGTAAATTATTGGATAAACATCCACTTTTTATAAAGTGCTTTTTGTTGTTCTGTCTGATCTGCCAGAGGCTCTAGTCTATATGATTTAAGTGGATTTTTGCTGAGCGTAACCATATAGGTTTTTTCTAATCCATCTCTTTTTACTTTTACCTCTAATCGGTCACCAATTTTTTTAGAAGCAATTAATTTGGCTAAATCCTCTACTTTCTGCCCATCAATGCTTAAGATTTCGTCATTGACATTTAGTCCATCGTTGTAGGCAGGCGAGTCTCTTCTTACTGCCGAGATTTTACCTGCACGCAAATCTGCGCCGAAGAAAGCAGCAGTATTATCAATATTGGAATCGACGAGCTTCATCCCAACGGCTTCAAAAAAAGTATTATATGGGATAGATTCTGTACCGAAGATATATTTTTTAAAAAACGATGACATATCTTTTCCAGCTACTATATCGGTGGCTTTCATAAATTCTTCGTCTGTAAATCCTCTACCTAATTTTTTATAATAATTTTGATACAAATATCTCATCAAATCATCAAGATTCTTTTCGCCTTTGGTCGAAGACAGAATTGCCAAATTTAGAATTCCACCCAACACAGCACCTTTGTCGTAATAGGAAACAGTACTGTTTCTTGAATTTTCGTTTGGACGATAATACTTTATCCAAGCATCCCAGCTAGACTCAGCCACAGATTGTATGCTGTTACCTGGCTGGTTCTCAATCGTATTCACATCATCTAAGTAGGATTTGATATATTCTTCAGGTGAGAAAATACCGGCACGGCGAAGAATATAATTTTCGTAAAAGCTCGTACCTCCTTCAGAATACCACAACATGTGGGTGTAATTCTCGTTTTCATAATCAAAAGGTCCTAAGGCTTTTGGGCGAATACGCTTTACATTCCACAAGTGAAAGTACTCGTGAGCGATAAGACTCAAAAATCCTTTATAGGCTTTTTCGTTTTCATACACACCACGAGAGGTTTGGCAAGTAGTAGAATTTAAGTGTTCAAGACCGCCGCCACCTGCAGCAAGGTTGTGAATCAGGAAGGTATAATCCTTACAAGGGTGTTCGGTTACAACACCTTTAGCAGCTTCACATACGCGTTTGATATCGTTGGTAAGCTTGTCGGCATCATATTTGGCCTCGCCATACATCGCAATTTTGTGAGGCACACCAGCAAGGTCAAAGTTTAAAACTTTCTGATTACCAATTTCGATTGGCGAGTCGATAAAGATATCTAGGTTATCTGCCAAGAAAGTATTTTTCGAAATTTCTTTCATGCCAGTCGAAATAGTCGACCAATCTTTGAAGGGCTTGATTTCTAAAGTACTAGGCATCGACTTCCACTCATTTACGTACATAAACACACTGGCAGGATTTAGGTAACCATGCGAATCATCCAAAAACGAGGTACGAACGGACAGTTCATAGGCATAAACTTTGTATTTTAGCGTTAACTCCTGAGTAGAGGGAGTTATCTTGATACGCCAAGTGTTTTTGTTGATTTTATCCAATGCTAATGAAGAATTACCTGAGCTAGCGCTCACAGATTCTACATTTTTTGCATATTCACGAACCAAGTAAGAACCAGGAGTCCAAACTGCCATTTTTACATCAACAAAACCTTGCTGTTTCATTTTGGCATCGAGCGACTTGAGCGTCATGACTACATCAAAGTAGTGAGTTTGAGGTTTTTCCATCGAAAGTACATAAGATACCTTCGGTTGTAGTTTGTTGATTTGTGCTGATGAAATTACGCTAAACAGTAAACAGATAGCGAAAATTGAGATTTTTTTCATAATTTAACGTATGAATTTTGCGTTTTTAAAACGTGAAACTAACAAAGCCTCGCCTTTGAAACAAGTAAAATTTGGCTATTCTATTTCTCCAACAAAACATAGATACCCAATAAAAAACATATCTAATGAAAAAATTACCTTCGATTGTATTTTTATCCGTTGCGGCTTCGTGTACAGTTTCTGGTTATGAGATGTTTGCTCAGAGTACGCTCAACTATAATGAGGCTAATATTCATTTTAGAAACGGACAAGAGTATTATGAATCAAAAAGCTTTGAGGCTGCTAGAGCAGAATTTGAACTTTATCTCTCCGAACACAGAAACTTTCTAGACAAGAATGACCCTAATCAGGCTTGGTCAAAATATTTTATCGTGATGTGTAGTTTGTATCTTGACCGAGCCGATACAGAACTACTTGCCGACCGATTTGTGCGCGAGCATCCTGAGCATCCTGTTGCAGGTACTCTTTTTAGAGAAATTGGTAATTATTTCTTCGAAAATGGAGATTATGGAAAAGCGATAGACTATCTGAGCAAAACTTCTAAAGCAGATGAGGAATCACAATATCATTTGGGGGTGGCCTATTATCAGACTCAGTCTTACAGTCAAGCACTTACTGTCTTTACAAGACTTCGCGACAGTCAAACACCAGCTTATGGCCCACCTTCTGCCTATTATGCGGGAGCTATTCAGTTTCAGAATAAAAATTATGATGAGGCCATCAAAAATTTTGGTCTTGCCGAAAACTCACCGCAGTATAAAGCCGAAATTCCAGGATGGATTGCAAATGCCTATTATCGTCAAGGTAAATACAATGAGATGCTCGAATACACCGAAAAAGTGCTTAGAGAGAAAGGTAGGAAATTAGACGATATTGCCTTACTAACTGCTGAGGTGTACTTTAATAAAGGTAACTACGAAAAGGCTTCAACTTATTATGGGATTTATAAAAACTATAAATCACAGGGAATGATGCCTGTTGTTGCTTATCGATATGGCTATTCGCTCTACAAAACAAATCAGTTTTCGACTGCAGTCGATCAGCTTAAAAACGTAGCATTACCTAAAGATACCCTCGGACAAAATGCCTCTTTTGTTCTTGGTATTTGTTATCAAAGAATTAATAATCTCAATGGTGCCTTAGGAGCTTTTGATATGGCTAGTAAAATGAGCTATAACAAGCCCGTTCAGGAGGAGGCAAGTTTTAATGTAGGAAAAGTTCTTCTCGACCTGGGGCGTTCTCCCGAGGCGGTAAAGTCTTTTGAAGGTTTCTTGGCTCAATACCCAAATTCAAGATTCGAAGATGAAGCCAACGAGTTATTAAGTGAGGCTTATCTTTCGTCCAATAATTTACTGGCAGCATTGAGTTTTGTTGAAAGACTCAAAAGAAGAACACCGCGAGTAAACGCCGTGTATCAACGAATCGCTTTTAATCAGGCTGTAAAAAAATACAATGAGGACGGTTTTGCGGAGGCTGTTACCTTTTTTGACAAATCACTAAGCGCTCCCGAATCAAGAGATTTAAAATATAGTGCCATGTACTGGCGTGGAGAATCTCTGGTAGGAATGCAAAGAAATGCGGAGGCCATAGATATGTATAAAAAAGTTTTGGCCGCAACTGATAAAGATGCTCCCTCGCTTCCAGAGTATCAACAAAAAAGTAGATATAGTTTAGGGTATTTGTATTTATCGACTAATCCTTCGGAGGCCAACACTTATTTTAATGAGTATTATCAAAGAGGAGGCTCTGATGGTAATGCTGATGATGCCCTGTTGCGTATTGCCGATTCGTATGTGGCACAAGGCCAATATGCACAAGCGCTGAAGTCGTATGACAAAGCCTATCAGACTGTAAAAACAAATAAGGACTATGCCCTATATCAAAAAGGAACGGTTCAGTTGATTGTAGGTGATGCAAATGGGAAAAAAACGCTAGAAGATGTTGTACGTATTTTCCCTCAGTCAAAATATGTAGAAAATGCTTTGAGGGATTTAGGCGACAATGAGATGTCCTCGGAGAATAATGAAAAGGCCATTTCGTATTATTCACGCCTGATAATGGAACGCCCACAAAGTACCATGGTACCGTACGCCATCATGAGGAGAGGGTCTGCTTTTCAAAACATCCAACGTACTCAGAGTGCTATTTCTGATTATAAATATTTGTTGAGAAATTATATCAACGACCCAGTCTTTTCTGCGCAAGCCATGGCTGGTTTAAATGAGTTGATGGATCCAAGCTCTCCAGAATATATCGAAATCAAGGCACTGTACACAAAAGCCAATCCGAATGATACTAGCTTAAGAGATAAGGAGTTTGAAAAAGCCAAAGGTCTTTATTTTGATGATGCTTACGATAAAGCTTTAGTCGCATTGGGTGAGTATATTCGTAATTATCCAGAATCGATGGATACACCAGAAGCAAAGTTTTTGTTAGCAGAAACTTATTATAAACTCAAAAATAAAATGGAGGCGCTTCGTGGGTATTATGTTGTAATTGCAGATAACAAATTTAAGTCTATGGCAAAGGCTTATTCAAAGGCAGCACAGATTGAATTTGAAAACAATAATTTTTCGAAGGCCATCACAAATTTCAGAGGTCTACAGCGAGCTGCTATAGATGTAAAAGATAATCAGGCGGCAATTTTGGGGCTAATGGATTCTTATTTTAATACCCCCAAGAATGACTCTACCATTTATTTTTCAAAACAAATGTTGAATTTGGTAGATGCCCCAGTTGCCAATAAAACCAAAGCCTATTATTATATGGGGAAAGGCTATTTGCAATTGGGTGATTTGGCTATGGCAAGCAATTCTTTCAATCAAGGAGTAATGTTGGCTAAAGATGACTGGGCTGGCGAATGTCAGGTTATGTTGGCAAGAATGCTTTATAATCAAAAAAAATATAAAGAGTCTAGTGAAATGATTATGAGCAAATTCAATGGCGAATTTTCAGGTGTATCCTATCAGGTGATGGGTAAGGCATATCTTTTGTTGGCGGACGATTTTATTGGACTCGAAAATTATTTTCAAGCAAAAGCAACGCTAAATTCAATTATTGATAAGCTGCCAGATGAAAACTCGGTCGAGCAAGCTAGAGTTAAACTTCGTTCGATTAGTAATAAGTAAACCTAATATGTAAAAAAAGGGTATTCGTTTATCGTATAACAGACATTGTAATGTATTCATAATCAAAATATTACATTAGAAATGTACGATGATATAGTCTAATAATCCCCTTTACTTACTTATTTTAAATAAAAGGAAATTATCAGCAAAGTCAACAATTTTTAACATAGATTCATATACTGCTGTTCAAATGTTGGTCAATTTCCTTTAGTTCATTTTTCATAAGACTCTATTCTCAAATATGCATTATACAACATCCATCAGATATTCTTTTGCGAGCCTTTTGTTAGTAGGGCTGTCGGTTTCAGGATATGCACAGGTTCAGAAAGGTACGGTCGGCAAAATTGATAACTCTGTAATTAGTGTTAATAAAGACATTAAAAAGCCGACTATTTCAACTCCAGAAAGAAAATTAGAGAAAATTATTTCTCCACCAAATACTGTACCGCGACCACCACTGCGATTTTTGTTTTCGGAATTGCCCAACAACGGTCGTATTACCGAATTAACCAACCAAGTACAAGTGCCTGTAAATCCTGTGTCTCCAATTCAGTCATCCCAATACAACAATGTGGTACGAGGAGGCCTCGGTAATTTTGGTCATACCTACTTAGAGGGACATGCCGGCATAGCGGTTGGTTCTGAAAATTATCATGGAATTTATGTAAAACATAATGCCTATCGCCTAGGGCCGATTGGTGCCAACTATTCGGGCGAATCTGATAATCAAATTAAGGTACATAGTAGAACACAATTCAATTCAGTGAAATTGGATGGTTCACTTGGTTGGAAACGAAAGGGGTTTTACTATTATGGCTATCAGCCCAAAGTATATTCTTTTGATAAAGAAACTATTTTTAATTCTTGGAACAAATTCAATTTTGATGGAACGGTGTCGAATACTAGTAAAACTTCACCTATCGATTATGTTTTTCGTTCAAAACTCTCGTATTTATTTACGAAAACAGGTGCCAATGAACTTTTATGGGATGCTGGAATGTCTGCATCATTTCCATTAACAGACAAGTTATCTGCCAATTTTGATGGACAGATGATTTTGGCGCAGTCCCAAGATTCGCTAACTACTTATCGGAATTTGTACAAATTGGTGCCACATTTTAAATATAAAGAAGAATTGTTTAGCCTTACTTTGGGTGTAATGTTGGCCAATAGTAAAGAAAAAACTACCGAAAATGAAAATTATGTCCTACCAGTAATTAAAGCAGATTATCAGTTAATGGATGGTATCAAACTTTACGCTGGATATGAAGGCGATGTGATAGCCAATAACCTTACGACAATTCTCCAAGAAAATCAATGGTTGGGTAGATTTCAAACTTTTAAGCCAACTCGCAAATTGTCAGATATTTATGCAGGAGTAAAGGCCAATTTGTCAGGAGGTTTATCAGGTGAATTGAAAGGTAGCTTTGCCACTTACAAAAACTTTTATGTGCTAAATAACTCAAGAAGTGACTCTACCAAGTTTGAGATTTTGTATTCCAACGATACAACAAAAGTGCATGTGACGAGTCTTTCAGGACAAATCAACTATGAAATTCCGCAACTGTTTCGTTCATCTTTGTTGATGGATTATTATATCTACGGTAACCTTGGGAATTTGAAGGAAGCTTGGCATCGTCCTGCATTTAAGGCAACTTGGTCTAACCAGTATTTGATTCGTGAAAAAATGCTTGTTACTTCAGATTTTTATGTACTTACGGGCTTAAAGGGTTTAAACGGTCAAACCAATCAGTCGGTTACACTAAAACCAATTTTTGATTTCAACCTGAAGTTTACCTTCTTTATTAGTGAAAGATTTGATGTCTTTTTATCGGCCAATAATATTTTAAATAAAAATTACCAAAGATATCTATATTATCCTGTACAAGGTGCAAACTTCCTTGCAGGATTGTCATTTTCTTTTTAAATTGTAGCACAATTCTTAAAATCGTGTAATTATTTTTTTTCAATAATTCAGGTTATTGATTTTAAGATAATTACACGATTTTTTTATTTTTTATAAACCATGGCAACAATTCAACACTATATTCAGGAGCTTTTGTTCGAGCGCGATTGTGTAGTCGTTCCCGATTTTGGAGGATTTATTACCAATTTCCAAAACGCCAAAATCGATCGTTCATTGAATTTGATAATACCTGCCAAACGCTGGGTAGCATTCAATAGCCTACTTAAAAATGATGATGGACTTTTGTCTCACTATATTTCAAGAAAAGAAAATATTTCGCACGAAGAAGCAAATATTCGTATCAAAGCCTTTGTCGATGCTGTAAAGTTTAGATTGAGAAGTGGAGAATTTGTGAGCTTTGATCAGATTGGTTCTTTTGAATTGAATAAAGAAAATAAGTTAGTTTTTAACCCTCAAAATACTCAAAACTATTGTGCAGATAGCTTCGGCCTAAGCCCAATTGTGGCCTATTCTCATAGAGATAGTCAATTCGACGCTTTGGCTTCTACGTCTCAACCTAAAAATATTAATTTTACGGTTGTGGATAGAGCTGCTCAAAAGGTTGCAAATACCTCAAAAAGAACCGCTATCCGATTAAAGAAATTGGTTCCTTTCATGACTGGGGTAGCAACGGCAGTGTTGTTAGGTATTGGTATACTTTCTTATGAAGAGCAGAATAATTTAAGCACCTTAAATCCTTTTATAGGAATGAGTAGTGGAAAACCTGAACCTGCTCTTGTGTACAAAACAAAGCCAGTACATGATACCTTAGTTCAAACATCACCTAAAAAGATTCAAGACAGTACTATTTATCAGTCAGATTCTGTAAATCAGAATACCAATCAGGGGGACTATTTCGTTATTGTAGGGAGCTTTGGTAGCCAAAAAAACGCACAAAAGCTTGTAAATGAACTCCAAGCAAAAGGATTCGAAAATGCCTCCATCATAGAACCTGAAAAAAAAGGTAGACTGATTAAAGTTTCTGCCAATTCATTCCTACATGAGCGCGATGCTTTCTCTGAATCTCAAACTATCAAATCGAAGCTCAATGCTTCAGCTTGGATTTTTAAATCTTCTAAAAAATAATAGCTCTTATTAATGTCGACCTACAATCTAGAACAAGAAGAAAGACAAAATCGGCAATTTGCCTTTATTGTGACATGCATCATCAACATACTATTATTTATTATGCTTTGGTATGTCACAGTATGGAATGCAGAAGAAAATAAAAAAGTCGAAAAAATTGGCGGTGGTGGATTTGTTGTAAACTTTGGCACCGACAAAGATGGTAGCGGGTCTATCTACACAAAAAACCATGGGAATAAAGCAAAAAATGAGTTTGATTCAAAGCCAGCAGAAGTAAAACCAATTCCAAAAAAAGAACCAACTCCAATTGTAGAAAAGGTAAAACCCATAAAACCTAAACCAAGCCCAGAACCTGAAGTTATCAAAAGTACAAGACCAAGTCCTGTAAAAGTACCAGAAGTAACTAAGAAAGTCGAAACCGCAAAACCTAATCCAAAGGCTAATGTTCCAGTAACTAAGCCAAGCCCTAGCAAACCAGTTCAGCCTCAGGTGATTCCGGGAGCAACAATTCCGGTAAGAACAGGTGGTAATGGTACAACAGGTACCGACTCAAGAACAGGAGGTGGTTCGGACGGAGACGGTAAGGGTGTAGGAAATAAAGGGCAACCTAACGGAAACGTAGTAAAAGGAGGAACCTACAACCCTGCACCTCCAGGAACAGGTGGTGGAAACGGTGGCTCGGGAGGTGGTGCCTCGGTAAGCCTTGCGGGTTGGACTTGGAATAGTCGTCCAGAGGTCAACGATGATTCAGATGAAACAGGTGTGATTAAGTTTCGAATAAAAGTTGATTCAGACGGTATTGTTCAAGTTGTAGAAACCATGGAGTCGAGTTTGAGTCCAGCAGTAACCCAAAAATATAAACGGGCAGTTCAAAAACTTACGTTTAGATCCACCTCATCAGGTGATAAACCTGAAATTTCAGTTGGAACAATTGTATTTAGAATAACAGCAAAGTAGTGCGGCAACGCACTACTTTATTTTTTTAATCTTATGAATTATCAAGAAACAATCGATTATCTCTATCAACTTTTACCTGTGTTTCATAGAGAAGGTAAAAAAGCATTCAAGGCAGATTTAAAAAATACGCTTGCTATCTGTGAACATTTAGGGAATCCTCAGCACAAATTCAAAAGTATACATGTTGGAGGAACCAACGGAAAGGGGAGTTCTTCTCATTTTTTAGCATCGATTCTTCAGGAAGCGGGCTATAAAACAGGACTTTATACTTCTCCACATTTAAAATCTTTCACAGAACGAATTCGAATTAATGGAAAACCGATACCAGAAGAAGAAGTTGTTGCGTATGTAGAACGAAACAAGTCATTTATTGTCGATTTAAGGCCTTCATTCTTTGAGTGTACTGTTGGGCTAGCTTTTGAATATTTCGCCTCTCAGAAGGTAGATATCGCTATTATAGAGGTGGGTTTAGGAGGTAGATTAGACTCAACAAATGTTATTACGCCTGAGATGTCTCTAATTACAAATATCAGTTTTGATCATACCGATATTCTCGGAAATACCATTGCCCAAATTTCTACCGAAAAGGCTGGGATTATCAAACCGCAAGTTCCAGTAGTTATCTCTCAAAAACAAGATGAAGCTGAACAAGTCTTTATACAAAAAGCAAGTTCAAACAATTCTCTAATTTCCTTTGCTTCAGATAAATACGAATTGAATGAATATTCAGTTTGTGAAGGATTTGCTCAATTTATCTTTAAAAAGGTATCTGCCAATGAGGAAATACATCTGAAGTCCCAACTCATAGGTAAATATCAGAGTGACAACTTAAAAGGAGTATTAGATAGTATAGAAGTCTTAAAAACACGAGGTTTTGAGATTGATAAAACGGCTGTAGAAAGGGGGGTATCCTCTGTTGTAACCAACACAGGATTGAAAGGTCGTTGGCAAACGCTGAATGATAAACCAAAAGTAGTTTGTGATACAGGGCATAACCTAGCTGGTATGGAAGAAAATCTAAATACTTTACAGAAGTACCAATTCAAACAACTCTGGATGATATTAGGTTTTGTCAGTGATAAAGATATCTCGGGAATATTAGCCTTATTGCCTAAGTCTGCCAATTTTGTGTTTTGTCAGGCAGAGGTTCCTCGCGCGATGAATGCGACTGAATTACAGCAACTGGCTTCCCAATTTCAATTAGAGGGTATTGTGATTCCTAATGTGAATGATGCCTTAAACTGGGTGTTATCCAAGGCTAAACCTGATGACTTTGTCTATATCGGTGGAAGTACCTTTGTTGTAGCAGGGATAGATGATTTATAGTCAAAAATGTGGCCTCCGAGAATTTGAAATCCTATACCTTAATAAGGAAAATTTTTTTCATCGGAATCTCAAGCGGCTTAATTTTCTAAAAATCGGGCTTAAATTGTTAGTTTTCAATAAGTTTTATTCAATTTTTTTTAACGAAAAATAAAAGTGTCAAGAAAGAAAGAAGGCAGATTTGCACTAAATAGAGTGCTTCCAAATGTATTAGAGGAAGGAAAACCATTATTTGAGACAATTAAAGGTAAGTGGAATGACATCATGTTTGAAAAACGACAACCCATTGTTCTTGAACTAGGTTGTGGAAAAGGGGAGTACACTGTTGGGCTCGCACAGGTATTTCCAGACAAGAATTTTATTGGTATTGATATTAAGGGTGACCGAATTGCTGTTGGTGCTAAATTTGCTAATGAAAATAGTCTTACTAACGTAGCTTTTCTTAGAATAAAAATCCATCAGCTTTTAGACTTCTTTGAAGAAAATGAGGTTGACGAGATTTGGATAACTTTCCCAGATCCTCAACCATTAAAAAGTGGTATCAAACGTAGGCTAACTAATCCACGCTTTTTGGAATTATATAAGCATGCACTCAAATCTGATGGGCTATTACATTTAAAGACAGATAGTACCTTATTATTTGATTATACCTTAGAGGTGTTACCAGAATTTGGGGTTGAAGAATTGATTTACACGAAAGATTTATACACTTCTGAACTAAACGTTCGTCACCATGGAATTAAGACCAGATTTGAGCAAATATTCACCGAAAAAGGCTACAATATTAATTATTTGTCAACTAGGTTTAAAGTATAGGTATCCCTTTTTGAATTGTTGAGATATAGATTTATTTGTGCGTATAGGTAATAGGCAACAGGCACAAGTAAGATAGTGTTGAATGTGGGCTGTGTT
>NZ_JBMLSD010000058.1:0-39578 GCF_049240685.1 Flectobacillus sp. | reverse complement strand
GTATAGGTAATAGGCAACAGGCACAAGTAAGATAGTGTTGAATGTGGGCTGTGTTTTTGCCAAATACCTAAAGCACAAATTATTAAATAACGGCGTATGAAAAAGTAATTCGTGCGTCGTTATTTAGTTTATTCTCCTTAGAAGTTCATCAGATAAAGCATCATAAATCATCAAATTCAATGAATGCATTACGCAAACTTAAACCTTGTGAATGTAGTAGAATTGGAATAGTATAAAGGTGATTGGTTTTAGGGGAATCTCAGAGGCCTATTTTGATATGTAAAACCTTAGTTTTTATACTGCAAGAAGCATATATTCAAAAAAAAGGAGACCGAAGCCTCCTTTTTCAATAGCATTGACAATTATTTGCTGATTAATTCAGCGAAATATTTAACTGTTCTTACCAATTGGCTTACATAACTCATTTCGTTATCATACCAGCTTACAGTTTTAACTAATTGTTTGTCACCTACTGTAATAACTTTAGTCTGAGTAGCATCAAACAAGCTTCCGTAAGAAATACCGATGATATCGCTAGATACAATTTCATCTTCAGTATAACCGAAACTTTCAGTGCTTGCAGCTTTCATAGCAGCGTTAACTTCAGCTGTAGAGGTAGCTTTTTCTAAAACAACCGTCAATTCAGTTAATGAACCTGTGATAGTTGGAATACGCTGAGCACCGCCATCTAGTTTTCCTTTCAAGTTAGGTAATACTAAACCGATTGCTTTTGCAGCACCTGTAGAGTTAGGTACAATATTACTAGCAGCCGCTCTTGCTCTACGCAAATCTCCTTTAGGGTGTGGTGCATCCAAGGTATTTTGGTCGTTAGTGTAAGCATGCACTGTAGTCATACTTCCTAATACAATACCAAAGTTTTCGTCCAATACCTTAGCCATAGGAGCGAGGCAGTTAGTTGTACAACTTGCACAGCTAATGATTTCTTCGCTACCATCAAGAATGCTATGGTTTACATTGAATACGATTGTTTTTAAGTCTCCCGTAGCTGGCGCTGAAATGATAACTCTTTTTGCACCTGCCGTTAAGTGAGCTGCTGCTTTGTCTTTGTCTGTAAAGAAACCAGTACATTCTAATACTACATCTACATCGTGCTCTCCCCAAGGAATATCTGCTGGGTTGCGTTGAGCGTAGATTTTAACTTCCTCTCCATTAACGATAATGCTATTATCTGTAGAAGTAACTTCTTGGTTAAATCTACCTTGAGCACTATCATATTTCAACAAGTGAGCAAGAGTAGAAGGACTAGTTAAGTCGTTGATAGCAACCACGTCAATACCTGGCATATTGTAGATTTGACGGTACGCTAGACGACCAATACGACCAAAGCCATTAATTGCAACTTTAATTTTAGCCATTTTTATATAAGGGATAATAGTTTAAACACTCTACAAAAATACTGGATTTTGAACCATATTGCAAGTAATGTTTAATAAATAGTAGATAATTATTGAAACAAACGAATAATACGACTTAGTAAATTAGTTAAAATAGTTAGTATTATAATATCAACATTAGTAATATACTAAAATAATTGACAAAATATTTAGCAAAATGTTATAAATTACTAAAAATAATAGTGTTACTTATACCTATTAATCTCTCTAATTATTATTTACACACAGCAATGGGAAATATGTATCAGATACTTAGATAACAAGTCGATAGACTGTATTGATTAATAACAATGAACAAAGCAATAGGAGGGGAGTAGACCAATTGTATTCCTGAAATTTCAATGTATGAATTGGTACAGAAATTATCAGCAATGTGATGGGCGTTTCAATACGATTCTTATAATTTATTTATTTAAAAAGCTTAAGCTATAGTATCCAGATAGGAATGATAATTCCCCAGATATACCGAATATTGACAATATTACTCCTGAGTTTTTGTTTGATTCGATAATACAAAGAAAATATTAAGTGATTTGTACAAGAGCATATTTGTATTTATCAAGAATACATTGTAAATCTTTTTAGCTTTTGCCCAGAACTTATATCCAATATTGCTCGCTTGTTCAAGCTCCTTGATGGGTGATTCCAGGCTAAGCGTGTTGCTCACAAAAAATTGTGATTCACAAATATCTCAAAAATGAAATCTCATCAAAAATGATTTTATGGATGCTAGTGCATAGCTGTTTTAAAATGAAAAGACCTACAAATTTTGGCCTCCCCAACAGACTACAGTCTAAGTTTTTCACTTAAAATACGGTTATTTTTTACTGATTTTCGCTTAAATATTATAGAAAAAACTAGGATTTTTCATTTATTTTACCTTTCTTTGTTTAAGAATAATTACTTATTCTTTTGCTCATCCTTACTCAAAAATTCTTCCTTTTAAAGCTTTTCTTTCTGTGCCTCCTCAGGGCTCATGTGTCTTTATTATTTCTATTTTTCTTAACCAAATAATATTTTGAAATTGGTAGATGTACATTTTTTAAATTGTTACAAATAATTGTAAATCAATATTTTAAATACCTTCTATCTAAAGTAAAAAAAGAGATACCATTTTCAAGGCTTTACCCCATAATATCTAGTTTTTTTATTCATTCTACCATTGTGTAAATGGCTGCTATCTGAGCTAAAAACCTGCATTTCCTCCACGTATATAGTGTCGGTATCATCGAAATATGTTTTCTTTGTGCTCGAATTAAAAATGTATCTATTCTCAGTATTCAATGGAAAACTTAAAAGAAATTATCGAAAAGGCTTGGGAAGACACAAGCCTCCGCTCAAACCCTGAAACTATACAAGCAATCGAATACGTTGTAGAGCAGGTTGACAAAGGTCTACTTCGTACAGCGCAACCTAATGAAGATGGTTCTTGGACCGTGAATGATTGGGTTAAAAAAGCTATTGTGATGTATTTCCCAATAAGAAAAATGGAAGTACAGGAGGTAGGAATTTTCGAATTCCACGATAAAATGAAATTGAAAACTGATTATGCAAGCCTTGGTGTTCGTGTTGTACCTCCAGCGGTGGCGCGCTATGGTGCTTATTTGGCCAAAGGTGTAATTATGATGCCTTCTTATGTGAATATCGGTGCTTATGTAGACTCTGGAACCATGGTAGATACCTGGGCTACAGTTGGAAGCTGCGCACAAATCGGTAAAGACGTTCACTTGAGCGGCGGTGTAGGTATTGGTGGGGTATTGGAACCACCTCAGGCAGCTCCAGTAATTATTGAAGATGGCGCTTTTATTGGCTCTAGATGTATAGTGGTAGAAGGTGCTCGTGTCGGAAAAAGAGCGGTTCTCGGTGCTGGTGTAACTATCACAGGTTCTTCAAAAATAATTGATGTAACTGGCCCAGAACCTGTAGAATACATCGGTTATGTACCAGAAAACTGCGTGGTTATCCCAGGAGGATACACAAAACGTTTCCCAGCAGGTGATTACAATGTCCCTTGTGCTTTGATTATTGGAAAAAGAAAAGAAAGTACTGATCTAAAAACCTCATTGAACGCTGCATTACGTGAAAATAACGTGGCAGTTTAGCATAGGAGAGGGGTTACTCACAAAAGAGGGCTTGCATATTGTTTGCAAGCCCTCTTTTTGCTTAATATTTGCCATTTAAGACACTTTTATGGGTTAGGTAAAGCGTGGTGACACCTTTGCCTCTTTAGAGCCTTTATCGTAAGAATAAAAGCCCTCCCCAGTTTTTACGCCTAATTTTCCTGCTCTCACCATATTTATCAACAAAGGACAAGGTGCATATTTTGGATTTTTGAATCCATCATAAAGCACATTCATTATTGACAAACATGTATCTAATCCTATAAAATCAGCTAGTTGTAAAGGCCCCATCGGATGAGCCATTCCCAATTTCATGATTTCATCTATTTCTGCTACTCCCGCAACTCCTTCAAATAAACTGATTATTGCCTCATTTATCATGGGCATAAGTATTCTGTTGGCAACAAAGCCCGGGTAATCATTCACGAGCACAGGGGTTTTATTTAAGGCTAGAGTATAGCTATGAATCTTTTGGTAAGTCTCATCACTAGTAGAGTAGCCTTTGATTATTTCAACCAATTTCATAACTGGGACAGGATTCATGAAATGCATTCCAATCACTTTATCTGGTCTATTGGTATAAGAAGCTATTTCTGTGATGGAAATAGAGGATGTATTGGAGGCTAGGATAGAGGCTTCAGGACATAGTTTGTCTAGCTCTGCAAAAATTTGTTGTTTTAACTTGGAGGCTTCAGAAACTGCCTCAATCACCAAATCCACCTCAGTTACCGCATGAGATAAACTGTTAAAAGTTTGGATACGTAGAAGGCTTTCATCTTTCGTCTCTGTGGTAATGAGATTCTTTTGCACTTGTCGCTCCAAATTTCTTTCAATAGTCTTCAGAGCATTGGCCAATTGTTGTTCGCTTGTGTCTACCAAGTTTACGTTAAATCCATTTAGGGCAAACGAATGGGCTATACCATTTCCCATAGTTCCAGCGCCTATTACAGCGATATTTTTCATGTTAAAATAGTGTTGAGTAAATGTAATTATGAACCTTCTAATTTAATCAAGAAAACTTATACACAAGCTCATGGAAAGTTGATTTTTATAACATCTTGATATACAGAAACTTCCAAGTTGTATATACATGTTTGAATTCCAAATATTTATCATGTATATACAAGATAAGAGATTGAGTAATAAGACCTTATCATTGGAGGTATTTTGAGCTAGAATTAGGGATTCTTGTCTAGTTATTGCATTTTTGCATACAGATTATCATTCAAAAATTAAATTACAATATGGAAAATCAAAAAGATGGTATTGCCTTAGGAAAGTACAACAACCTAGAGGTGATTAAAGAATTAGAATTCGGGATGTATTTGGATGGGGGTGAAGAAGAAATTCTAATTCCTAGGTCGTACATTCCAGAGGGAACTAAAATAGGAGATTTCATAGATGTTTTCATTTACAGAGATTCTGAAGACCGCTTGATCGCTACTACTATGAAGCCTTTCGCACAGGTTGGAGAATTTGCCTACTTAACGGTCAAGGATGTGAATAAATTAGGCGTGTTTCTTAATTGGGGACTTGTAAAAGACTTGCTAGTGCCGTTTGGGGAGCAATCCCACAAAATGGCGATAGGCAAGCAATATTTGGTATATATATATGTAGATGCCCAGACGGAGAGAATTGTGGCTTCGGCTAAAATAGATAAATTTTTACCTACAAATCAAGATGACTTCCAAGAGGGGCAAGCTGTTCAAATTCTTCCTTACGAATATACCGATCTGGGTATTAAATGCTTGATTGAAAATAGAAAAATAGGAATGCTTTACAAAAACGAACTATTTAAAAATGTAAACTTGGGTAGTTTACAAAATGCATTCATAAAGAAAATAAGAGATGACAAAAAGATTGATTTAACTTTGGAAATTATAGGATATGATAGAATTGAAGAATGTAAAGTTACTTTGGTAAATACCTTGAAATCTCACGAAAACTTCCTAAATCTAAATGATAAGAGCAATCCTGAACTAATTTACGCAAGTTTACAAATGTCAAAAAAGGACTTTAAGAAAGCTGTTGGTGGATTATTGAAAGAGGGGAGAATTAAGTTTGTTAATGATGGCATTTTACTTTTGTAACTATTTACCATTGTAAATACATTTGTTAATCCAATAATATTATATACATTTGTATTTTACAATGTACAATTAACAAACATATACAAAAAACATTTGTCAAATGGATTTGAATAAAAAAATCGAACAGATTATCGTTGATAAAGGTATGTCACCAAGCTTTTTTGCTGACGCTATTGGAGTACAGAGAAGTAGCATTTCTCACATACTTTCTGGACGAAATAAGCCCAGTTTAGACATCATACAGAAGATTTTGCGAGTTTTTCCTGACATAAACCGTGATTGGCTACTTTTTGACTCTGATTCAGAGGTAGAAGCACCCTTGAAAAACAATACACAACAATCTGTATTTCAGCCAATTAACTACCAAAATAAAGAAACCCCAATCGCACGAGAATCCAATAAATTTATCCCCTCTGAAGAGAGAATGGTACAACAAAATCTCAGAAGAAAAATTGAGAGACCAGAAGTGCCCACAACACCAATTTCAGCAACCAATTCGAATGTCCCCGAACCAACTGGAAAGAAAATAGAACGAATTGTCATATTTTATACAGACGGTACTTTTATGGAAAGTAAACCGATTTAGAGATGAGCCTAGCTCATCTCTTTTTTTGTACTATTCAAAGCTCCAAACAATCCTGTAAAACTTCACTTTCGAAAATTTTCTTCTTCAAAAAATCCGCCAACATTTTACCAAAGTCAATCTTCTTTATCTACAAATAATACAATTTTACTTTGACTTCTCTGATAAAAATTTCTTATCAAATCAATACCATTAAGAACAAATCACTTCATATAAATAAACGAACAGTCATTTATTTATATGAAATAAAAAGGACAATTCTCCCAAGATTTAGTGTGGAATATATTATCCTTTTAGGAATACTCTATTCAAAAGTAGAAACATAACACCCCCTGGAAAGAACAAATGACGGAGCATTTAAGGATGTCAAAACCTGCTTTTATCATAATTCTCTTGATTCAAAGAGAAGTTTCTTGGAGATTTTAGTGTGTTATCGATGGTTATGTTTCTAAAAAACATTGAAAAAACTACCTTCATATTTCTCAATATCATGGCTTGTATTGTTTTCTAACAAATGCTGGTTTTCTCCTTAAAAAGCAATATAAGTAGGGAAACGGTATTAGTTAAGTGTCTGATTACTGGACAAAATTAAGTTCTCTAGTTCAAGACTTAGTCTTGGACTGACTTGAAGTCTGTCGCACCTACGGCGCTCAAAAAAGGTTATTCTTAAAAATTATTGCTACCAAACTATCGCTCCCACGGAGCTTTTACAATGGAAGATAAGATAGGTTTTGTCCAGAGGTTAACATTGGCTTTTACCTTTGAGATACTATCAATTTAATCTTTCCTTTTACTTACATAGTCTTAAATTTTGCTAAAAAATCAAGTTTATATCTCGGTGGTTTTTCTAAAAGTTCTAGTCATTTCTAAGCAATTGTATGATAAATCAGCCCTTCTAATTCGAGTATTTATCATACAAAACAGAGTCAATTTTGTTTAAAAATAGCTATTTTTTAGTCGACAAGGAGGGTATTCCAAGCATTTGAATACCTTTTTTATGCGATAGGGGAGGCTATTTTTTACTTCTCAATGCTAGCATTGAGAGTAGGTTAAAGCGGCTTAGATTTCAAAAAATTAGGTTAGAGTAGGAGTAAGTCTCTGTTTTTATAATAATATTGGGAGGGAAGGGGGCATATTTTTTCTCACTCCGACTCGACCTTATTTTTTTAGGTATCTAACAAACGTTTCCCTTTTACTATCTCCCTTTAAACACCTCATTATCCCTATCCTTACCCTAAAAAGTATTAGGATAAAATTCATACTCCTAACCTAACTCCCTGATTTACTGATAAATCATAGTCATATAAAGAAATAAAGTAGTATTTTTCCGTGAAACAAACCTACAATCTCCTACTGTTCCACGTGAATATATAAATGACTGAATATCAATATTTTAAACTAAATGATGAATTTAATCCTTAATCGAAGAATAGAGGAAATACCTCAATTTTTTCAATTGAAAAACTGCTTCAGAGAGATATAATAATTCATAGATTGAGATATTAATAGATGTTTGTGTAAATTGCGGTAATAATTAAAACACATAAGTACAAATGGAAAAACTAGACTCACTGAATCAGGTAGCGGCATTTCATAAAACATTTAAAGCTCCCATACTAAACAGTCCACAAGTTCCTACAGAGGAGCGCTGCAAACTTCGTGTAAGCTTGATTGCTGAGGAATTAAAGGAATTGGAAGAAGGTATCAAGAATCAGGATATTGTCGAAATTGCTGATGCTTTATGTGATATTCAATACGTACTTTCTGGAGCAGTTCTTGAGTTTGGCTTAGGAGATAAGTTCGTAGAGTTATTTAATGAGGTACAACGTTCCAACATGAGCAAGGCATGTCAGAGCCTTGAAGAGGCAGAAGCAACTGTAAAATTTTATCTTGAGAAAGACGGTACCGAAGCATTCATTGAACAAGATGGACAGCAATATTTGGTTTATAGAAAATCAGACAATAAGGTTCTTAAATCAATTAATTATTCGCCAGCCAACTTGGAAGCCATAATCAACAAATAAAGCTCGTACAGACCAAATAAATGCGTTATTTAAAGGCGCTGAGAATCGTTTATTTAAAACTATTTCTTATTCAGCCTCGAATAACGCATTTTTGTTGGAGTATCACTGAGGCTAATTTGAGCTATTGAAAGTCATAATTAGGTAACAAATCAATTCTAATTCATAAAAATCGCATGAGTCTGCTTAGCGTTTTGTATAAATTCCCATTATTTACCTATACCCCGATAAATAGCTAATTTTGAGTGCTTTATCAAAAAAAATAAAAGTGCTATAATTTATATTATGTTAAATAAAACTTTTGCAATTCACTATCCTTACTTCGGTCATTAACCTAAGCGGCTCTTCTATTGGTTTATAAAATAAAAACGCTCAGCGATGAACACTGAGCGTTTAAAATTATCTGTAAGTCTATTGAGGAGGATTATTCACCTAGTTCCTTCAATTTATCTTCCATTTTCAATACACGATACAACTGCTTAAGGTTTTCTTTTACGTCTTCCTCTTTCTTCAATGAATATGCTTTTTCGAAGTATTTCAATGCTTCTTTAAACTTATCATCTCTGGTTGCTTCTGCAGCTTTACCTTCTTTTTTGTATTCATCCATTCCCATGTCACCTACTTTCTTATTCAATACAACTGCCTCATTAAAAGCAATTACACCTAAGTTATAGTTAACATCATAATTGTTTGGATCTACCTTCAATGCTTTGTCATAATTAGCCAATGCACTAGCTTTAGCAGCTTTTTGCTTTTCTTGAAGTTCTGCAATCTTAGCATTCAACTCAGCAGCATTTCCAGCATTAGCTGACTTTTTAGCCAATTCGGCATTAAGGGTTTCAAGCTCTGCTTTCTCAGCATCTCTCTGCTTTGTAATTTCGGCAATTTGCTTCTTAGTATTTACAGCAGATTTAGGGTCTTTTTTAATTTTATCTGTCAAACGCTTAATTTCTGAATCAAAAGCATCTACTTTATCTTTTTGGGCAGCTACTTTTTTCTTGATTCCTTCTACATCAAACTCGGCCAATTTATCTTTTAATTCACGAATCTCGCCATTAAATTGTTCAGCTTTGTTATCATACAAAATTGCTAAATTCAATACCGTTTGAACATTGCTTGGATCTTTTTCAACTACCGAAGTTAATTCAGTGATGGCAGAATCAATTTTCTTGAAAGCCAAGTACAAATTGATCTTCTCATTTTTCAAGTCTTTGTTTGCTGGGTTGATAGCAATCCCTTTATCTAGGGTAGCCAAAGCTTTATCTTCATTTTTCTCTTCTTTATAGATTTGAGCCAAGCTATAATAGATGCCTGGATCTTTACCACCTAGTGTGATAAACTTCTCAAATCCGGCTTTAGCTGCATCATTTTCTTTCGCAAGCTGACCGATGATTCCTGTATACATTGCAGCAGTTGTATCTTTAGAGCCAACTTCCGAGGCCATTTGAAGATCCTTTAGGGCTCCAGAGAAATCTTTTGCCTGGTACTTAGCAATACCTGCATTCATAAAAGCACCATATAACTTCATTCCTTCGCCTTCTGCTTTTCCTTCCTTATTGTAGGCAACAGTTAAGTATTTTTTTGCTGAAGCTGCAGTCGAACCCTCTTTACCGTTTACAACATCCAATGAAATAGCTTTCTTCAAAGACTCAACTGCTACAAAAGCGGCATTTGGTACTTGATTTGTCAATTCAGCATCTTGAGAGTTAGCTAAATCAAGATAAGCTTCTGCACGAGTCAACCAAGTTTTAGCTTTTAATGAATCTTTTTTTGTAATTGCTTCATCAGCTTTCTTTTTTGCATCTAAGATTGTTTTGCGGTTTGCCTCCAGAAGCAATTTATCTGTTTGGGCATACGATGCTCCTCCAGTTGCAGCAACAGCGAAAAGAGCAAATGTGAGTTTTCTCATTGTTTGGTAAATGGTTTGATTAAAAAAATGAAATAGCAGTTAATACTAATGCTATTTTGGCAAAAAGCCAAAGTTGTACTAAAAAATAAATAGCTAGAATAAAAACGGAGCTTCTTCTCCCCCATTCTAGCTATCTATAACAATTACTCTGCAGCAGCAGAATCGTCTGTTTCAGGATTTATAACCTCATCAGAATCAATCTCTTGGATTTCTTCTGGGTCTTTTACAATTTTAGTAACCGATGAGATTTCGTCGGATTCATTCTTCAAGCGAATCAACTTCACTCCTTGGGTGTTTCGTCCCATTACTCTCAAATCAGCAACTGCAATACGAATCAAAATACCAGCTTTAGTGATAATCATCAAATCGTTATTGTCTGTTACTTCTTTGATTGCAACTAGATTACCAGTCTTGTCGGTAATGTTCAAGGCCTTTACTCCTTTTCCACCACGGTTTGTTAATCGGTACTCTTCCACATCAGAACGTTTTCCAAATCCTTTTTCTGAAACTACCAATAACTGCTGTGTTTCTGGGCTCTCAACACATACCATACCGATAACCTTTTCATTTGGATTTTCCTCATCCAACCAAATACCCTTAACACCAGCGGCAGAACGGCCCATTGGACGAACACGGTTTTCTTCGAAGTGAACGGCACGGCCAGAATTTGTAGCGATAATAATATGGTTATTTCCATTTGTCAATGCTACATCTAATAATCTATCTCCTTCACGAATTGTTACCGCAATAATGCCATTTTGTCGTGGGCGAGAATAAGCCTCCAACGAGGTTTTCTTTATTGTACCATCTTCGGTACACATCACAATATAGTTATTGTTGATATAATCTGCATCTGTAATTGATTTTACATTAATCACCGAGCGGATTGAATCACCACTTTCTATATTCATTAAATTTTGTACAGGACGGCCTTTTGCATTTTTCGACCCTTCAGGTACTGCGTAAACTCTCAACCAGAAACACTTACCCTTTTCAGTGAAGAATAGCAACCAATTGTGCATAGTGGCAGTAAACAAGTGCTCGGTGTAATCATCGTCCTTTGTTGCAACAGCACGAGAGCCAACACCACCACGAGTTTGGGCTTTGTATTCTGTCAATGGTGTACGTTTGATATAACCCTGTGCCGAAACGGTAATTAACATTTCGTCATCAGCAATCATATCTTCTACCGAAAACTCATCGTCAGTCATGTTAATTTGCGTACGACGCTCGTCACCATAACGCTCTTTCAGTTCGGCCAATTCCATTTTGATAATTTCGAGCTGTCTTTCTGGACGAGCTAAAATATCTTCCAAATCCTTAATTTGTTTCTGAATTTCTTCATACTCAGCCACAATCTTGTCGCGCTCCATTCCTGTAAGGCGTTGTAGACGCATCTCAAGAATAGCTTTTGCCTGAATCTCAGAAAGGTTGAAGGTTTGCATCAATCCAGCTTGAGCCGTATTTGGATCACGCGATTCACGGATTAATTTTATTACTGCATCTAAATTATCTAAAGCAATAATAAAACCTTCTAAAATATGAGCTCGTTTTTGGGCCTCTTTCAGGTCATACTGTGTACGACGTACAATTACCTCATTACGATGCTCTACAAAATAATGGATTAAATCTTTCAGATTCAATGTCATAGGACGCCCTTTTACTAAGGCTACGTTGTTGACACTAAATGAAGATTGGAGCGCAGTATGTTTGTAAAGGTTATTTAAAACTACATTCGGAACGGCATCACGTTTCAGGTCAAAAACGATACGCATACCTTGACGGTCTGACTCATCACGAATTTCGGAAATACCTTCTATTTTCTTATCATTTACCAAATCAGCTACTTGCTTAATCAAGCTCGCCTTATTGACCATGTATGGAATTTCAGAAACAATGATTTGTTCTTTACCAGTCTTAGAAGTATCGAAAGTAGCATTTCCTCTTACCACTACTCTTCCACGTCCAGTTTCAAATGCATTTTTTATTCCTTGAATACCATAGATTGTTCCACCAGTAGGAAAATCTGGAGCTTTGATATATTCCATCAATTCCGATATAGTGATATCACGATTGTTGATATAGGCTGTAATCCCATCGACTACCTCACTCAAGTTATGAGGTGCCATATTGGTTGCCATACCAACAGCAATACCAGAAGTACCATTCAACAAAAGATTTGGAATTTTTGAAGGGAGTACCGTTGGCTCTTCAAGTGAATCATCGAAGTTTGGTTGGAAATCAACAGTATCCTTATTGATATCACCCAAAAGCTCCTCAGCAATTCTCTTGAGACGAGCTTCTGTATAACGCATCGCGGCAGGCGAATCTCCATCGATTGAACCAAAGTTTCCCTGGCCATCTACTAATGGATATCTCAACGACCACTCTTGTGCCATACGTACCATAGTATCGTATACCGAAGAGTCACCGTGTGGGTGATACTTACCAAGCACCTCTCCTACGATACGAGCAGATTTTTTATACGCTTTATTGTAATTGACACCTAATTCGTCCATTCCGAAAAGTACACGACGGTGTACAGGTTTCAAGCCGTCACGGACGTCAGGCAATGCACGGGATACAATTACGGACATTGAATAATCAATGTACGCTCCCCGCATTTCGTCTTCAATGTTGATGGGGATAATGTTACTAATTTGATCTGACATATTCTTTGATTATGTATTCCGAGAATGAAATTATACTTTATCAATTTCTTTTTTCTATCTCATTCCCAATTAATCATGGATAATATTGGAAAGTTTACTAGATGCTGAAATAAACTAAATGCCAAAAATTAGCCTATATATACAAATTTCGTGAATTTTTCGGGGGTTTGCAAATCTCAGACCATATAGTATAACCCTAGGCGACCTATTTTAATAGGTTTCTAATTATTTTGCCACTGAACTTAAAACCACCTTAAATTTGATTATTAAACATATCTAAGTAAAGCCATACTTTGTATCTGGGACTGTGCAACATTCGTGAAGTCAGCGTAGATTTGGAACTTCTGATTAAGATAATCAAACCAAAACCCTCCTATTTTCGATAAAAGTTCACAGGCAATTATACCTTTCAGCTAGCAAAATACCGCTATCACCATCTAAACGTTTTTCAAATACTTTATCCTCTTCAAACTTTCTCAGCGTAAATTGGTGAATCTTTACTTGATTTATTCTTAAATTGAGGCATGATCTAAAACAACGATTGTTATTAATTTTCAACTAACTTTTATTTTTTCTATGTTCAAATCTATGTTACAGCGTATGCTGTTGATTTTTAGCTTTTTAATTGGCATCAATGGACCCAGTGTAGCCTCAGTACTAATAAAGGATCAAGTTTCGATTGAGAATCATAGTGAATCCAGGAAGAAAAAGCATAAAAAGAAAAAGGATTACCAAAATCAAACTCCAAAGGATAAAATAAAAACATCTGGAGAAATTCCTTCAAAAGTTTACGAAGTTCTTTCTTACATCAAGTCAAATGGGAAGGCTATTGAAGGATACGTTGGAGGCAGAAGATTTGGGAATTATGAAAAACTACTTCCACAGGAAGATGAGGATGGTAAAAAAATCAAGTACCAAGAATGGGATGTTAACCCAAAAATTGAAGGTAAAAATCGTGGCGCGGAACGAATCGTTACTGGCTCAGACGGTAAATCCTATTATACCAATGATCACTATAGAACGTTTCAACTAATAAATAATTCTAAACAATCAATCAAAACGAATCATGGCAAATTTTAAAATTCTGAGTGAGCTTTGTGTAATGGTGCCAAACAAAAACCAACTGTTGGTTTATATTGATGGAGAAGACAACTTAACAATTGAACAATTTTATACAAGCATTTCATCAAAATTAGGGTTTCCTGATACCTTTGGAAATAATCTGGATGCTTTTGACGAAATGTTGAACGATTTGGAATGGTTAAACGAAAATCAGATTTTTATTGTTTTCAGAAACTATGACGATTTTCTTGCAGATGAAAATGACGAACTGCGAGAAGTTTTACTAACTATCATGGATGATGCTGCCGAAGAATGGAAAAGTGACTCAGGTACAAAAACTTTAACAATTCTCATAGAACCTTCTGAACTTGGAGTTGATGATTTGGAAACAATTGGAATCTCATACGAGGATGAAAATTAAGCCCCTCTCTCCTCTTAAAATCCTATCGCCTGAGAATCGAATGAGACTTACACAAACCAACAATTGACCGTTTTAAGTAGTTTTACGCGATTCTCAGGCGTTTCAAAGCCCTATTTTAAGCCATTTTTTGCCAAATTAAGGGTAAAAAATGGCTTTTTTATACATTTTACCAAAAGCTCTAAAAATATAAACACCTGAAAATCAACAATTTAGCAAACATTCGTTTTTTCACTCAAAAGTGAAGATTTTAGTCAAAAAACAAAAAAACGTACTTTATTCAAGTACGTTTTTTATTTATTTTCTTCTCGAAGATTCTCGAATAACTAGTTGTGTTTTCAAAACCCTCACTTGTGGCTTATAAAATTCCTGACCATCCTCTATTTGATTAATCAATAATGAAGTGGCGATTCTTCCAATCTCATTGGTGGGTTGGGCGACACTCGATAAGGTGGGTGTTAGAAAACTACAAATGGGTTCATCATTAAAACTAACTACAGCTACATCATCAGGAATAGATAAACCCTTCGAACGAAGTGCCATCATCGAACCCACCGCCAAACGGTCACTTACTACAATCAATCCGTCAGGACGTTCGGTGAGGTTCATCAACCCATGAGTTAGAGCAATAGCTTTATCGAGGTTGTATTCTCCATGTACAATTAGGTTTTCTTTAAAAGGAATCCCTAAATCTTGTAATGCCTTTCGATAGCCCTCTATTCTTTGGTTACTTACAGTTACACTTCGAGGACCTGCCAAAAATGCAATATCACGGCATCCATTTTGGTACAAATGAACAGCAGCCTCATACGCAGCTCCAACATTATCGACCATGACCTTAGAAACATCTATTCCGACAGCATCACGATCAAAAAAAACAATCGGAATACCTTTTCTAATAAGTCTATTGATATGTTCATAATCTGATGTTTCTTGGGATAGCGAAATGATAAATCCCTCTACCTGACCTCTCGATAAAGTTTGAAGGTTAACTAACTCTCTTTCAAAACTTTCACCAGTTTGTGTCAACAGAAGAGTATATCCTCTATGCAAAGCTTCGGCTTCTATTCCTTTTATAACTGAGGAAAAAAAATGGTAGCCTAAATCTGGAACTATCACGCCCAAGGTTTTAGTACGGCTTTTTACTAAACTTGTAGCAAGAACATTGGGTTGATAATCCCATTCTTTCGCTAAATCAAGAACAGCCTGACGAGTTTCAGGCTTGATATCTGGCATATCTCGAAGAGCACGAGAAACCGTAGCCACCGAAATATTTAAATGCTTTGCGATATCCTTGATTGTTACTTGATGAGCCATAAAGAGGTGAATTACTTTCGAAAAATAAATAAACAAATATAAACAAGTTTTGGCTCAAATCAGCCAATAACCGTAACTTTTGCACGAGTACAAACACCTCCAATCGGTGGATTAAATTTTGATACACCAACCTGTACTTCATGTACATTCGGATAAATTTTTCTTACCTCATCGATAATCAATTGTCCTACATGCTCTAGCAACTTCGATTTTATTTGCATAACACCTGCTATAATTCTATACAAATCTTCATAGTTGACGGTATCCTTTAGTTTGTCATTCTGAGCCGCCGACGAGAAATCAACGGTAATTTTTACATCAATCTGATAGCGATTTCCAATTTTACGCTCTTCTTCATAGTAACCATGATAGGCAAAAAATTCAAGCCCCTCTAATTCTATTGTTCCCATAGTAAAATGTATTTAATAAATGTACTAAAAATAAAAAGTCAGGCAGTTATGCTACCTGACTCTAAATGTATTTTGAAGTGATACTAAAATGAATCAAAGAATGAGCCACCACCATTAGATATACTTCCCGGGTTATCTTTCTTGAGTTCTTCCATCACAGAAGATACCGTTGGCAATCCTTTAGTATCTCCTAGCTTTTTCAACTTCTTTAAAGCTTTATTGGTTTCTATTAATTTCCCATTTTCTTCTACAATATCTTCTGCTGAATTTACCATTTCAGAAGTAACTTCCACTTTTTCCTCAGCTACTACAACTTCTGGGATATTCACAATTTCGGGAGCTATAGGCTCAGATGATTGTACTAGGCTATCCAACAAAGGGTTATCCGACACGTCGGCCTCATTTTCCAAAATAGACGCTAAAGACGGAATTCGCTCTTCCGACAAAGGTTCGACTGCTAAACTATCTTCTTTCAAGACTGAGGACACCGTTGGAAGCTCAGCCTCTTCCTCATCATAGCTTTCGACTTCTGTATTGCTCGCTAAAGTATCAGATTCATCTTCTAGCGAATCGGTAGTAGAAAAATCATCAGCGGTCGGCTCGTGTATAATATCCTCCGTCTCTGATTGTAAGCTTGGTGTTGGAGAAGAAGTGGCTACTACCTCTGGCGAAAGTGTAGTTCTTTCTTCAAACTTAGAAATTTTATCTAAGGTATCTGTGGCAAATTTTTTAAGTTCTAAAACTAATAAATCCTTATATTTCTCAAGAGACTTGGTATCGCGCTCAAAAGACTTTAATTTTGAATCTGCCTCTTCAACTAAAAATACTGCACGAGACTCAGCATCAGAAACTACGATATTTGATTGACGTTTGGCATCTTCCTCTATTTGGTCTGCTTTCAAATTAGCCTCAGAAATTACTCTTTCAGCTTCTACTTTAGCATCCTCAATAATTTTAGCGGCCTCAAGATGTGCCTTTTCGTTGATTTCTTTTTGCGCCTCTTCGGCTACCTTTATAGTTTTGAACAAACTAGATTCAATTTCCTTAACTCGAGCAACTTCCTGCTCTGCTTTATCAAGAAGCTGTTTGGTAACTCTAACTTCTTCTGCAACTCTTTCCCATTCTTGAGAAAGAGAAAGTAAAAATGCATCTACCGATTCTGTATCATACCCACGAAAGCTTTTATCGAAAGTATGTTGTCTGATTTCTAAGGGAGTAATTCTCATATATCTTTCATTTTAATTGCAGTAGAAGCAGATTGAAAATCTAAAACAATACTACAAAGGAATAGCTAAATATTTTGTCTACGAAATCTTCCAAACGGAAACATTTCTATCATCCGATCCTGAAACCAATAAAGCCG
Source organism: Flectobacillus sp. (assembly GCF_049240685.1). Lineage (NCBI taxonomy): Bacteria > Pseudomonadati > Bacteroidota > Cytophagia > Cytophagales > Flectobacillaceae > Flectobacillus > Flectobacillus sp. The sequence goes on along the minus strand of NZ_JBMLSD010000058.1, from coordinate 22,198 downwards.
ATTCTTTCAGCCAAAGTAACTTATTAACGGAAGTGCCGTGGCTGGCGTGTCGTGCTTTATCAATCACTTTTTTTAATTTAAAATTTACACCATCCCATACTTTAATTGACTTGTCCATGCTACAAGTAGCAAAAAGTGGTAAAGTAGGATGATAACAAATGTCATTGATTGCAAACAAATGCGCTACAATATCGTGTTGAAGCTGATAATTTGAAGCTACGTTCCAAACCTTAAGATGTGCATCACGTCCACCACTCAACAAAAAATTAAAATCTGGGGAATATTTCAAAGCAAAAACTGAATTAGTGTGTGCTTGCAACACTAATTTCAAGGAAAAATCGATTAAATCAAATATTTTGACCGTAAAATCACTATAACCTATCGCAATTTCTTGAGTTTTGGGATTCACGTCAATCGCTCTCACACTTTTATCCGAAGCTTTGATATGTTTTCGAGTCAAAAGCGTTTGCTTATCAATCACCACGACAGTCCCATCCGACAAACCCACAAAAACCTGATTATCAAGCAACTTGATTACAAAGATAGAACTACTGGTAATTTTTAGTGAGCCAATTTCTCTTTTGTTTAGGATATCCAACACTTGGATTCCATCAAAATTTTGACCAATCCATAAATGATTGTTGATATCATCGTATGCCAATGCATAAACTGAGGTAGGGATTTTAGCAAATAATTCACCCACATCTGGTTTTTCTATATTCCACCTTACCACGAGTCCGTCTGCGCCAGATGAAAAAAATTGGTTATTATCATTCCCTTTGGCTAATGCAAAAACACTATCTCGATGCCCTGAAAAAGTATCAAATTTTTCTACAATCATATTTACAAATTTTCCAATGATTGATAACAACCTTGGTTTAATTATACAAAAATACTGGTTTTATAACCAACCACAAAACCCACTTAAAAGGTTTTGAAGAGTTTAAAAAGTTTCAGAAATTTGCTGCAAACCTTTTCAAAACCGTATGTATGCCCATTTATTTTAATCAAAAGCTCAACGAAAATCAAATTTTATGTATTTGGAAAATCGAAGAAACTGTCAAATTCTATTGTGATTATTTGCAAGTGACTGAGAATCAATTAGAGCAACTATCAAATAGTACACATCCACAAAAGCAAATTGAATGGTTGGCTAGTAGAACTTGCCTAAAATTTGCCTGTGGAGAAATGGGAATAAATTTCTTAGGGGTCGAAAAAGATGAATTTTCAAATCCATGCCTCGTCAATCATTCTGCAAATATTTCAATAACACACTCCGAGAAATTTGCTGCTATCAGCATTGATTTAAAAAATGACGTTGGCATTGACATAGAAAAGATTTCAAATAAACTCGAGCGAGTTGCCTCACGATTTTTATCTAAAAAAGAACTCGACAATCTTGATGGGAATACTTTCCAGCTAGGGGTATATTGGTGTGCTAAGGAAAGTTTATATAAATGGTATGGAAAAAAAAGGATGAGTTTAAGAGAGCATATCTACATTAGGCCATTTGTGCCAATGGCTAAAACAATCAAAGGGGAAATTGACTATGAGCAAATAAAAACATGTTTGGATTTGAATGTTTATTATTTTGAGGATTATATTCTTACTGTTACAATCCAATGACAAAATCCAGACCAAAATTATAATGCATTCATATCCAATCCATTACCAATAAAATAATTCAGACTATCAATCATGTTGAATTAATTGGTTGGGGCGATAAACAGACTAATCTCTATTGCCCCAATCAATTAATTTTATAGAAAATCCTACTTAGCAATAAGTTGCATGAGGATACTTTCGAGTTCATTTACTTTTTCGGTATCTCCTATTTTCTCAAACGCTATAACCAAATTCCGGATTACTCTTCTTACTATATCAACATTGTCACAAGGTTGATAAAAGATTTCTTCTTGACCAATATTAAGCTGTTGCAAATAATTATCAATATCTGTTTTACTAAAAACTAAACCCCGATTAAACACATTGATATAAAATTGAAGTTTTTCTGTTTTGTAAGTTAAGATAAAAAGGTTAGGCAGATTAACGCCATAAATAGGTAACTTCAGTTTTTGAGCCACTAACATATAAATCACACATAAGGATATGGGGTTTCCTTTATGAGACTCAAGCACCACATTAATCATCGAATTCGAGGCTGCATGGAAGTGTTTTGTGTTCGCGCCAAATTTATGTTTCGTAAAAAAAACATGATTCAATGCTTTTATCTGGTCCATTGGATGCATATCATCACGTAATTCTGTCCATGCATCGAGGTATATGTCATTGATATCAGACTGCAATTTTTCGATAGACAACTCTGGATACTGATAAGTAGCAACCGCCCACATACCTTTTATCAAGTCATCTGACTCTCGCCTATACCAATGAATAATTCTGTTTTCAAAAGATTGATATTGTAAATCATGAATCAAGTCCTCCAATTTTTTTTGAAGCACAGGGCTCAATGAAGATTCCTCCCATCTATCCTCCAAAAAATGGATAATATTTCCACCCAATGATTTAATTTTAGATTCAACCATTGTAACTACTTCACTATCATCATCATCTAATAATGATACTAACGCTCTAAGTTCAGAATCTTTCAAATCCATATCTATGTTTTCAATTAAAAGAAAATTTGTCTTCTTTTTTTACTAATTATTTTATTTTGAGGAGTCCTGAAATAAAAGAACCCCTTAGAGCAATCTTGCAAATATTATTTCATTAACACAAAATAATGGAATGAGTTCAATTTTCAATCATATTCACAAAAATTGAATTCATAATGTACATTAAGATTCGATTAGTACAACCGTTTGTTCATTCCAAAAGTTTAGTTTATTTCAAAAACTCAAAAATCATAAATTATTGACAAACAGCATGTTAGTTGAAAATAAGGCAATTATTTCATAAAAAAAAGAACAGTATTAAAGAAAACAAGTGTGCCAGGATTCACAATCGAACCTAAAATAAATAACTAAAATGGTAAATTTGTAGCGCGAAAATCGCATAAATTTTTGGTAAATATTTAGTGCAAAAATGACATAAAATTCGCCAAGAATTGTTAAAATTTACCAAATACTCACAATTCAAAAATATAATTTTTTTTAGATTTCGATATTATTAACTTTGTTATCGAAAGCAAATCTTTCTTAATCTTACCATAATGAAAATACTTGTAACTGGAGGAGCTGGATTCATCGGCTCTCATACTGTAGTTGAGCTACATCATGCTGGCTATGAATCTATCATTCTCGACAATTTCTCAAACTCTGAAAAGGCTGTTTTAGATGGTTTGGAAACTATAATCGGTAAGCCCGTAAAATATTATGAGGCAGATATCAACGACCCAAAGGCATGGGATGTAGTATTTTCAGAAAATAAGATTGACGGGATTATCCATTTTGCTGCAAATAAGGCCGTTGGAGAGTCGGTAAACGAACCTTTAAAATATTACAGAAATAACGTAGCTGCAACAGTTCTAATGTTGGAGAAAATGGAGGAACATCAAGTGACCAATTTAGTATTTTCTTCGTCATGTACTGTATATGGTCAACCTGAATCATTGCCTGTAACTGAGCTTTCGAAGGTGCAACCTGCTAATTCTCCTTACGGTAATACCAAGCAAATCTGTGAAGAAATTATCCGTGATACTGTGGCTACCAACAGGGGTTTGAAGGCAATATCGCTTAGATATTTCAATCCAATTGGTGCTCACGAAACTGCGTTAATCGGTGAGTTGCCTTTGGGAGTTCCAGCAAATTTAGTACCTTTCATAACTCAAACTGTAGCTGGATTACGTGGTCAACTTTCTGTATTTGGTGATGACTACCCTACTACAGACGGCACTGCAGTTCGTGACTACATCCATGTAGTAGACCTCGCAAAAGCTCACGTGGCTGCTTTGGCGCTTTTGATAAAACAACAAGAAAAGACAACATATTATGATTATTTTAATATCGGTACTGGAAAAGGCAGTTCGGTATTGGAAGTTATCACGGCATTTGAATCAGCCACAGGGTTAAAAGTAAACTACGCCATCAAGCCTAGAAGAGAAGGCGACGTAACAGCAGTGTATGCTGATTGTAGTAAATCAAATGAAGTATTGGGCTGGAAAGCAGAGAAAACTTTGACCGAGGCTCTTGGTGATGCTTGGAAATGGCAGGTAGCCGTGATGAATCGTCAATAATTTTATTAGAAAAATAATACAATGAAAAAAATTCTCATTACGGGCGGAGCTGGATTTATCGGCTCTCATGTGGTAAGGTTATTTGTAACAAAGTATCCTGAATACCAAATCTTCAATTTAGACAAATTGACTTATGCAGGTAATTTGGCCAATTTGACAGATATTGAAAATCAAGTGAATTATACTTTTGTTAAGGGTGATTTGGTAGATGCTCCTTTTATCGATGCACTTTTTGCAGAACATAACTTTGATGGAGTTATCCATCTGGCTGCGGAGTCACATGTAGACCGTTCAATCACAGACCCGATGGCGTTTGTAATGACCAATGTTGTAGGCACTGTAAATTTACTCAATGCCGCAAAAAACACTTGGAAAGGAAATTATGAAGGCAAAAGATTTTATCATGTTTCAACTGATGAAGTTTATGGAGAATTGCATAATCCTGAAGACTTCTTTACTGAAACAACTGCTTATGACCCTCGTTCGCCCTATTCAGCTTCGAAGGCCTCTTCAGATCATTTTGTGAGAGCCTACGGAAATACTTACAAAATGCCCGTAGTGATTACAAACTGTTCAAATAATTACGGACCAAACCATTTTCCTGAAAAGCTAATTCCATTGATGATCCATAATATCATCAACAATAAGCCTCTACCTGTGTACGGCAAAGGTGAAAATGTGCGCGATTGGTTATTTGTGATTGACCATGCTCGTGCCATAGACACGGTGTATCACAATGGTGTACTTGGCGAAACCTATAACATTGGTGGTTTTAATGAATGGAAAAACATTGATTTGGTAAAGCTTCTTTGTGCTGTAATGGACAAAAAACTGGGAAGAGAAGCAGGAACATCCGAGCAATTAATCACTTATGTTACTGATAGAGCCGGACATGATCTTCGTTATGCCATCGATGCCACAAAAATCATGAAAGAACTTGGTTGGGAACCTTCTTTACAATTTGAAGAAGGTCTTGAAAAAACTGTTGACTGGTTTTTAGCCAATACAGAATGGTTAGAAAACGTGACTTCTGGAAATTACCAAAAGTATTACGAAACTATGTATGAAAATCGTTAATCAACTGATATTGATATGAAAGGTATAATCTTAGCAGGAGGCTCGGGTACTCGTCTCCATCCTTTGACTTTAGCGGTGAGTAAACAACTCATGCCCGTATATGACAAGCCAATGATTTATTACCCACTATCTATTTTGATGCTAGCGGGTATTAAAGAAATCTTGATTATTTCAACTCCGCACGACCTGCCCAATTTTGAAAAACTTTTGGGTGATGGCTCTCAAATAGGGTGTAAATTTAGTTATGCTGTTCAGCCAGAACCAAACGGCTTGGCGCAGGCTTTTGTTATTGGAGAAGAATTTATTGGAGATGATAAAGTAGCACTCGTGCTAGGTGATAACATCTTTTATGGCTCAGGACTAAGCAAATTGTTACAAGCAAACAACGACCCTGAAGGTGGCGTGGTATATGCCTATCAAGTGCATGACCCCGAAAGATATGGTGTTGTTGAATTTGACAATGATTTTAATGTATTGTCGATTGAAGAAAAACCTTCCGCGCCAAAATCTAATTATGCGGTTCCTGGACTCTATTTTTACGACAACGATGTAGTCGAAATCGCTAAAAATATTGCACCCTCTCCACGTGGTGAATACGAAATCACGGATGTCAACAAGGTTTACCTAGAAAGGGGTAAATTAAAAGTTGGTGTTCTGAATCGTGGTACAGCATGGTTGGATACAGGCACCTTTGCGTCGTTGATGCAGGCTGGTCAATTTGTACAAGTAATAGAAGAACGTCAAAGCCTCAAAATCGGTTGTATTGAAGAGGTTGCTTATAGAATGGGCTTTATCGATGCCGAACAGCTTACCAAGGTAGCGACACCATTAGTTAAAAGTGGATATGGGCAATACTTGTTGAATTTATTGAAATAAGTTAGTGCTCAAAATCGGCTTCTCTTGAAAATTACATTTTTCAGCAAAAACCCACCAAAAATCCACTCAAATAGGAGTGGATTTTTTTATTAGATAACTAACTCCTACCCTAGTTTTTTCTTAGGGAGACGCTTTAGATGACCAATCTATAGTCTAACAGAACCTAAATCTGACTTATTCTTGAATAATTTGGGGACGCCGAGTCGGGGACGCCGAGTCGGGGACGCCCAGTCGGGGACGCCCAGTTAATTTGACAAAATTTGGAGAACCGAGTTGGAACGCCACTGCGGGGAAAAAGTGTATATTGCATAAGTATTGTTTTGGGTCGAACATCCAAAATGCAAAAACCCCTGAATATGCCAAATTTGTGCAGATTCAGGGGTTTACTTTTTTATAAAAATCCCATAATCAGGAATTTATATCCTTGAAGGGAAGCCTAATTATCTCAAAACTAGTGGCGATAACAAACTTGTTATATCTGGAAAATTGTCCTATATTTAAAGACAAATGTCTAAATTGAGAAAATAAGATGACTGCAATAGAAAAAATTGAAGGGAAACTAGACAAGGAAATAGCATCCTTTTTCAAAGCAAGTAAAATTGACATACACAGCAAACAGAATATCACTTATGAATCATTCTTGGAAGATAAAATGCTGATCATTTTTGCAATCAGAACAGGTATTCCCTATTCTCTATTTGACTTAATTCAAGACTATACTCCTCTCTCAGTGAATGATTGGGCGAATGTCCTCGACATTTCGACAAAATCTTTACAGAGGTACAAAACTTCTCCAGAACGTCACTTTAAACCAATTCATTCTGAAAAGATAATAGAAATGTCAGAAGTTACAAAAGTAGGGCTTGATGTATTTGGCAATATCGAAAAACTCAAACTTTGGCTTAACACACCAAGTTATGCCTTAGGAAATTTAAAACCTATTGAATTACTCAAAGACTCTTACGGTAAGGAAATGGTTATCAGTGAACTTAACCGAATCAACCACGGAATTTTTGTATAAATGAAGGTTTTTAGACTCGCAAGGAAAAAATATGCAACTCCATTATCAGGTAAAGGGGCTGCCATGTACGGAGCACGATGGAATCCCATAGGTGTAGAATTAATTTATACAGCTCAAAATAGGTCTTCAGCAATGGCTGAAGTTGCTGTTCACCTAACTTTGGCAACTTTGCCTGACGATTACATGATGCTAACCATTGAGATTCCTGATGAGGTAAAAATTAAACATATAACTGAAGAAGAATTACCAATTAACTGGCAAGAATTTCCACATCCTACTTCTACTCAATACATAGGGAGAGATTTTGTAACAGAAAATGAATACTGTGTGTTAATGATACCATCAGTTGTTACAAAAGGGGACTTTAATGTGCTTATTAATCCGAATCATGTAGACTTTGCTAAAATAACTGTTACGAGTATTGATAAATTTCCATTCGACAAGAGGATATTCAAATAAGATTAACCGCTAAGGAATCGTGCGCAAGGTAAAGAGTGTTAAAATGTTATTATATAACCCTAAAAATGTTTCTTTCCGAATGTCCAGAGCTGAGAGGATTTTAGCCCTTAATAAAAATATCTACTAAACAATCACTTAAATCTTCAAAGCAAGGCCAAGCTTTCGACCGTTTTTTTAATAACTTATTTTGATAGCAATCCACTTGAACATAGGAGATTTATGGGCAAAATCTATAAATAAACAATCAAACCAATAGCTAGTCCTCCAAGGAATATATAAAAACTTGGTATATTGGTAAATCGAATAATTAGCAAGGTTATACAAATTGTGAGTATACTTAACCAATCACCTTGTCCAATGATTGGTTCTAAAAATGAAACTGCAGCGCCAAGTGTCAACCCTACCGAAGCTGAATTAATCCCATCTAAAGACGCTCTAATTGCTCTAAACTGCTTTAACTGCCCCCAAATACGGTAAACAAAAAAGATTAAAAAAGTACCAGGGAGAAAAATCCCGGCCGCGCCAACCGCACTACCAAGCAATTGCTGCCCGATACCATGGCCTTTCATGGCCAAAGTTCCTAAATAGGAAGTAAAGGCGAAGACTGGCCCAGGCAATGCCTGTGAAAGTGCCATTCCAGTCAAAAAATCATCACTTCGAATAAGTTCTTTAAACTCGACAAATTCGGTAAATAACATTGGTGCCAATACCTGGCCTCCTCCAAAAACTAAGCTTCCATTTCTATAAAAATTTTCAAAAAGAAGTAGAGGCATCGAGTCTGTAAAATGACCTAATAATGCCAAGAAAACTAAAAAACCCCAAAACAAATTAAAATTTGCCCAAGGTATAATCATTCGATGTTTATTTTGACGAGGATGTTCTTTGTAATTAAATGAAGTAATAGTACCGCTAACGATTAAAGCAATTGGACAGACCCAAGGCGATTGAAAATAAAAGGCAAACGCTGCCACGAGTATCATTAAGAGGTAATTTGAAGGGTTTTTTAGCACAAGTTTACCCAAAAGTACGCCAGAATAAATAATGAATGCGATACCAATAGGTTGAATAAAACGAACAATATTTCGGTTTTCGAGATACGTCATGCCAAATGCCGCCAAGGTCATAATCGTAACGGCTGGAGTAATCCAAAGAAGAAGAGTCATGTAAGCCAAATTTGGACCACCTAACTTATAACCTATGGCAATGAGTGTTTGGGTAGAACTTGGCCCAGGTAAAAAGGAACATAAAGCTTGTATTTCTAATAGCTCCTCCTCTGTCAAATATTTTTTTTGCTTGACCAGACGATTAATAAACATAGCAAGGTGAACCTGAGGGCCACCAAAAGTTGTAAATGCCAAGACAAGAACGTCTTTTAAGAAATCATAATGCTTAGTAAGTTTCATCAGATGCAAGCAAGAATGCATTTATGGGCATTCTCTCCAACGGCGTTTAATAATGGTAAAGCGTTTGGGAAGCACGCCTCCTCAAACGCCTTGCTAAATTCACAAAATTGTTTTGATTAAACAAATCGACAACAAGCTTATGTAGGTATAAAATACAAATATTTATTTTTTAAGTCCTAGTTCTATGAGGCGTTCATTCAAAAACTCGCCAGCTGTCATATCTACATATAATTTTGGATTCTCAGCATTTACACAAGATTCTAGGCAGGTCAAATCCATTTCAGAACGAGGGTGCATAAAGAAAGGAATTGAGAATCTCGAAGTACCAAGTTTTTCCTTTGGTGGATTTACCACACGGTGAATCGTTGACTTAAGCTTATGATTAGTCAAACGATCTAACATATCTCCTACGTTTACGATAACATATTCGGGCAAAGAAGTAATCGGAATCCATTGCCCATCGCGACGAAGCACCTCCAATCCCTCTGCGGATGCTCCCATCAAAAGCGTAATCAAATTGATATCGCCATGAGCAGCTGCACGAACCGCTCCTTCGGGCACATCTTCAGGATTTGGAATAGGGAAATAGTGAATGGCACGAAGAATCGAATTTCCATGTTTTACTTTACTCTCAAAATAATCCTCTGGTAACTCCAAATAAAGGGCAATAGCACGAAGCAAGTTTTTGCCTGCTTCCTGAAGCGTTTGATAAGCTTTTACAGTATATTCTTCAAACTCTGGTTGCTCTGTCGGAAATACATTATCGGGATATTCAGCCCAAATCGGGTCACCATCATTAATTTTTGGTTGACCAATATGATAAAATTCCTTTAAATCCGCTACCTTAAACCCTTTGGCTGTTTCTTTTCCTTTGGCAACATAGCCACGCTGACCTGCGATTCCGGGCACTACATACTTAAATTTTAGTTCATCATCAGAATAAAAAAACTTCTGAACAACCTCATAAAGTTTTTGGGTAAGTTCGTCGGTCAAACCATGATTTTTGATAGCTACAAAACCAATATTATTAAACGCCGAGCCTAAATCCTGTACAAATTTTGCTCTACGTGTTGTATCACCCGACAAAAAATCTGCAAGGTCAAGTGATGGAATTGTGTCGAGAAGTGTTTCCGAATTCATAAGATCATCTAGTTTGTTTATTGAAAAATCCCCATCTTTGACAAAACAAAAATGGGGATACAAAGGTCACATTAAGTTGGAATTAAACAAAACCTATTTTAAAGCATTTTCAAAATTCTTAGAGACTTCGTCCCAATTTACTACATTCCAGAAAGCTGTAATATAATCTGCACGCTTATTTTGGTATTTCAAATAATAAGCATGTTCCCAAACGTCTAGCCCTAAAACAGGTTGTCCTTTTTTATCAGCCACATCCATTAGTGGGTTGTCTTGGTTTGGAGTTGAAGTAATAACTAATTTTTTATCTTGAACAATCAGCCAAGCCCATCCAGAGCCAAATCTTGAAGTAGCAGCTTTAGTAAACTCCTCTTTAAATTTATCAAAAGAACCAAAGGTAGAATCAATAGCTTTTGCTAAATCCCCTTTTGGAGCACCACCACCCTTTGGCGAGAGTACATTCCAGAAAAAAGTATGATTCCAATGACCTCCGCCATTGTTACGAATCGCAGCAGGCTGTTTACTAGCATCTTTTATCAACTCGATAAGTGTTAGTTTTTCGGCAGGCGTACCAGCTACAGCCTTATTCAGGTTATCAACATACGCTTTGTGATGACGGCCATGATGTATTTCCATAGTCATTTTGTCAATATTGGGTTCCAAGCTCTCAGGAGCATAAGGAAGCGCAGCTAATGAAAATGGAGCCGATTGTGCTGCAATCTGCTCTAAAGACAAAGAAGGTAAAAATTGATTATAATTAGATTTTCTACCGAATGCCCAAGATTTTAATCCTGAAAGTACAAAAGCCGATGCAAATGCAGACTTCAAAAAATTCTTACGATTCATAAGTAAATATAAGTTTAAGTAATCCTGTCCTTTATTAAACGGGAAAATTAAATAAAAGATTGTAAAATTGCTTTATTCGTAAGCAATACGACTTACGATACTTCTACCAAGTGTAATTTCATCGGCATACTCCAAATCACCTCCGATTGGAATGCCCCTTGCGATAGTTGTTAGTTTGACACCAAAAGGCTTAATTCGTTTAGTCAAATAAAAAGCAGTAGTGTCACCCTCCATGGTTGGACTCAATCCGAGAATGATTTCGGTGATAGGCGAATCTGTAGTTTTGGAAGAAGTAATACGATTGATTAAAGACTCTATTTTCAAATCATTTGGCCCTATCCCCTCCAGTGGAGAAATAATACCTCCCAACACATGATATAGACCTCTATATTGAGAGGTATTTTCGATAGCTAAAACGTCGCGAGCATCCTCTACCACACAAATGAGTGTTTTATCTCTTTTGTTGCTGGCACAAATCCCACACAATTCTGTATCAGAGATATTGTGACATTGCTCACAGTAACGAATTTGGGTGCGCATAGCCACAATGGCCTCAGCTAGCTTGAGTGTATGCTTCTCATCTCTTTTGAGCAAATGTAAAGCCATACGCAAAGCAGACTTTTTGCCAATGCCTGGCAATTTAGCTATTTCGTCGATAGCCTGTTCAATTAATTTGGATGGATAATTCAACTTGGTAAGCAATTAATAAAGACAAGCAATTTCATGATTACATGATTTCAGCAGAAAGCCCTCTGCGACAAATGTCATTACGCATAGGAGCTAATTCATCAAAAGAACCTTTTTTGACAGAACATTTACCTTTGAAATGAATCAAGATAGTACATTGTTCTGCTTGTTCTGGGCTGTGTCCACAAACGTCAATTAACGTTTCGATAACATAATCAAACGTATTGACGTCATCATTGAAGACTACTAGGTCGTATTGGTCGACATCCTTTATATCCTCCAGTACATCTACTTCTTCTTCAAATTGTTCAAATGGGCGCATGTTTGAAAGATTTATTATTTTTAACTTATTGGATTATAACGTATTAATAATGAGCGAAGAAATATATTAGTCGCTCTATTAGCAAATTTAACAAAAAATATCAATTTTGCCTTTCATTTTTATTACAAAGCAAGTATTATTTTCTTGTTATCAAACACCCAATTCAACTATTTACTTATCAACTCAACCTTAAAAATTATGAGTACAAGTTTAGCCATTGGCATTCTCGCAGTATATTTTTTATTATTAATTATTGTTGCACATTTTACCTCCAAAGGTGCTGATACAAACACTTTTTTTACAGCAAACAAACAATCTCCATGGTGGTTGGTAGCATTTGGTATGATAGGAACATCAATTTCGGGTGTTACGTTCATTTCTGTACCGGGGGATGTAGGAAATGTCTCTCTCTCTTATTATCAAATCATCCTTGGCAACTTGGTAGGATACTTTGTGATTGCTACTGTATTATTGCCCTTATATTACAAGCTCAATCTTATTTCAATTTATACCTATCTCGAAAAGCGTCTTGGGTTTTGGTCATATAAAACCGGTTCTGCGTTTTTCCTTTTGGCAAGAACACTCGGCTCGGCCGCACGATTATTCTTAGCGGTGCAGGTATTGCAACTCGCCATTTTTGATAAACTAAATATTCCTTTTGCTGTTTCGGCTCTTGTCACAATTGGCTTAATCTGGGTATACACTTACAAAGGTGGCGTAAAAACCATTATTGTAACCGATACCTTACAGACCTTCTTCCTCCTAACTGCTCTGGCTTTGACCATTGTGCTCATCAACCATAAATTAGGATTTAGCTTTACAGGTATGGTTTCGGCAATACAAGAAAGTAAATATTCTCAAATGTTTTTCTTCGATGATTTTGCTTACAAACATCATTTCTTGAAAGATTTTGTCTCAGGGATTTTCATTTCTATCGTAATGACAGGCTTAGATCAAGACTTAATGCAAAAAAATCTGACTTGTAAAAATATCAATGAGGCCAAGAAAAATATGTTTTGGTTTTGTTGCACCTTCGCTGTAGTAACTCTTATGTTTATAGCGTTGGGGGCTTTGCTGTATATCTATGCCAACAAAATAGGATTTGCGATTCCTGCCAAAACAGATGAACTGTATCCAGTATTAGCCTTGGGAGGACATTTTGGCATTGTTGCAGCTGTTACGTTTTTATTAGGTATTACTGCAGCTACCTATGCAAGTTCAGACTCAGCACTTACGGCTTTGACCACGGCTTTTTGTATTGATTTTATGAATATCGAAAAATATCAAGAATCAGAACGTAACAAAATAAAGCACTATGTACATATTGGATTTTCTGCCTTGTTTTTTATCGTCATTATGATATTCCATGCTTACAGTAAGCAATCTATCATTTCGGCGGTATTTAATATTGCTTCTTATACTTATGGGCCTTTGCTTGGATTATTTGCCTTCGGCCTATTTACGAAAACCCCAATCAAAGATAAGTTTGTGCCAATTGTTTGCATTATCGCACCAATCCTTACCTTTCTCATTGTAAGCAACTCTAAAGCATGGTTAAATGGCTATGAATTTGGATTTGAAAAATTATTGTTAAACGGGGCTATTACTTTTGCGGGATTATATCTTTTAAAAAAATCTGAATAAAAAACATTTTCAAAAAAAAGGCTAGCTCAATCGTTGAGCTAGCCTTTTTTTTTGAAACCTATTAACGAAGATCGTTTACTTCAACACCTGGATATTTAGATTTGTCGAAAGTAAAAAATTTATCATCAACATTTGAAGTAGGATTAAACTTAATCACGTTGAAAGTCTGACGCTTTCCGCTTTTATCAATAATGGTCCAACCGCCTACAGTTTTATCCGTTTTGTTTACTTTAATTTTGACTTTAGAAACCTGTCCTCCTTTTTTTTCTGGAGAGAGCTCCACAACCTCAAAAGTTTTACCAGACTCTTTAACCTCTCCGACAAATGTATATTTATAACCCTTTTTATCGAACGAATACACCTTTGCTGGATTCAAGTCATTCTCACTAGGCTCGTATTCAGAAATATTCACTTCGTTGGTTTCTTTGATATAAGTGGCAACGTCCTTTCCGTTATTAAACAATTCTTGACCAGCAAGTTTTAGACGATACTTCTGTCCTTTTACCGTGATGTCTCCTTTGAGTACTTGCTTGCTACCATCTGCTCCATAGGCGAATGTAGCACTGAAGGACTTCAACGACTTGTATTTTTTTTGCATTGCATCAATGATTGCACCAGCTTTCGAGTCTTGTGCATGCGCACCAGAAAGATTAATAGCTATAGCAAACGTGATAATCGAAATCAATTTTTTCATTATATCTAGTTATGAGTATTATTATACGTATTGACAAAGTTAAGGATAAATGGTTTGAATTTTCGAGAGAAAAATCCAAAAAACCGAAAAATAGCGAGGTTTTTCTAATAAAAATCCAACATTATATATCCAGATAACGTATTTGGTAATGGAAACTGATATAAAAACTCTCGAAAGTACCAACAAGTTCATTCATGAATGAATGATTCCTTTTATCTTTGTTTCATAGCAGATAAGATATTTAAACATTAACCCTAGAAAATCTTAATCACAAAACATGCAATTTTCATTCAAAAAATTCCTTCCGCACATTGTAGCGATTGTATTTTTTGCAGTATTGGCAGGGATTTACGCATCACCAGCCCTTAAAGGCAAAGTCATTCAGCAACATGACATTCAAATGGCTCAGGCGGCCGCACATGAGTCAGTAGAATTCAAAAAAAATACTGGTGAAACTACTTGGTGGACCAACTCCATGTTTGGTGGTATGCCTACTTATATGATTTCGGCAAATTACCCAAATAGTATAACAACAAAAATAGGTCAATATGCCAACAATGCGCTTCCTAGTCCTATCAATATGATATTTTTGGAGATGCTTGGCATGTATATATTCCTGATTATTCTTGGACTCAACAATTGGCTTTCGGTACTTGGGGCAATAGGTTATGCCCTAGGAACATTCAATATGGTTATTATACCTGCTGGACATAACTCAAAGGCTTTGGCACTTGCGTTTGCCCCATTAGTATTGGCTGGCTCGGTATTAGTTATGAGAGGTAGGTATTGGGTTGGTGCCGCCCTAACAGCACTCTTTATGGGCTTGGAATTGTATGCCAACCACGTACAAATCACCTACTATCTATTCCTTTCTTGGGGCATTTTGATATTGGTAGAAGCTATTGAAAAAATCAAAAAAGGAGAAATCAAACAATTAGTACTTTCTTTGGCAATCTTAGCTGGAGCTTTGGGCGTAGGCGCCGCCAACCATGCTATGAGACTTTGGAGCAATCTTGAGTATTCTAAAGAAACCATTCGTGGCAAATCTGAATTAAAATCGAATACCCAATCAAATGGCGGGCTTGATAAAGACTATGCTTTCGACTGGAGCTATGGCATTGGAGAAACAGGAACATTACTCATCCCTAATTTTAGAGGTGGGGCTTCAGGGGGTTCGCTCGGGGGGAAAAAATCTGAGACCTATAAACTATTAATAGATAACGGACAGCCTGAAGAGGTAGCCCTTGGATTCTCGGAAAGAAGCGTAGCCTATTGGGGCGACCAAAGCTTTGTGGGAGGACCTGCCTATGCTGGCGCCGTAATCTGCTTCTTATTTTTAATGGGCTGTTTTTTGGTAAGAGGCTCTCTTAAATATTGGTTAATCGGAACAACCGTGTTGTACGTGGTACTTTCTTGGGGTAAAAACTTCTTCTTCAACGACCTCATGTTTGACTACTTCCCTATGTTTAATAAGTTCAGAGCTGTTACGATGATTTTATGCCTTGTGCAGTTCTCCTTGGTTACAATGGCAGTTTTAGGCATTAAAAGAATTGTGGAAGAAAAACTCCGTTTCGAGCAAATCAAAGATGCGTTCTTTATTAGCTTTGGTTTGACGGCTGGATTTGCCTTAATCCTTGGCTTGCTACCTGATTTGTTCTTCAACTTCCGCTCACCAAACGACGCCAACTTTCAGTTGTCGGGCAACAAAGATTTTGATACCCAAATTCTCAATGCCATTGTAAAGGATAGAGCCTCAATTTTTCGCTCGGATGCTTTACGTACTTTTATGCTGATTTCGATTACCGCTGCGGCTATTTGGGCATTTGTGAAAGGTAAACTAAAGGAGACAGTACTTTATCCTATTCTGATTTTGTTGGTTACCTTCGACTTGTTCAGTGTAGATAAAAGATATTTTAATAATGATTCTTTTATGGATAAAGCAGCCGTAGAAGAAAATACAGCGCCATCGCCTCTCGATACTGAGATTATGAAAGATAAAAGCACCTATAAAGTTATTGATTTATCGAGCAACTTTATGGGCGATGCCAAAATGTCTTATTATCATCAATCTCTTGGTGGTTATCATGGAGCAAAGTTGCGTAGGTATCAAGAGTTGGTAGAGCATCATTTGTCAAAAAATCCGTTGAACCTACAGGTATTAAATATGCTTAATGCCAAATACATCGTGGTACCAGGAGCCCAAGGAGCGCCAACGGTACAGCAAAACCCAGAAGCTTGTGGGAACGCTTGGTTTGTTCAAGAAATTAAAATGGTTCCAAACGCTGATGAAGAAATCAATGCCCTGACCAATTTTAATCCTAAAAAGACAGCTATCATAGACGAACGATTCAAACCTGAATTAGGAAATTTATCAGCTATCAAAGCAGATTCTATCAACAATAAGATAGCGCTTGTTAGTTACAAGCCAAACCATTTGACATATACTTCAAATGCTAGCTCAGAACAATTAGCGGTTTTCTCAGAAATCTTTTATCGTGGCAATCAAGATTGGAAGGCATATATCGATGGACAGTACAAACCACATTTACGCGCCAATTATGTATTGAGAGCGTTGGTGGTTCCTGCAGGAAAACACACCATAGAATTCAAGTTTGAACCAGAGGTTGTGGCAAAAGGCTCAAAAATTGACTTTGTTGCTTCATTCTTATTGGTAGGTTTGTTAGGCTTGGCTATTTTTTTCGAAGTAAAAAAGAAAAAATAATGTGAAGGTAATTTAAATACTCATACCTTTCTGGGCTTGCAACTCTCGTTGCAAGCCCATTTTGTTAGTAAGAAATTGTCGTTTAGTGTTGAAGGCAAGAGGCACAAGGCAAGGAGTTTTTATATTATTTTTTAGTATCAATATAATTTGCCGTATGCCCAAAGCTGAAAGCTGTAAGCCTGAAAAATTATTTTTTTTGAAGCTTATTAAGCTAGGTACTTTTAAAGATTTTTTTATAAAAAAAACAGTTTGATACTGTTCTAAAAATAGGTTCACAACTTATCCTGAACTAGACAATCCCTATTTATGCAGTAAAAAGACTATCAAAAAATAGCCTCTATTTTCTTGTTTAAAATAAAGTGAGAATATTTTCCCAAAATTTAAAATCATAAATCTCAAATCCTCGACTGAAAGTTTCCCACCTTTTCAGGGTATAATATTCGGAATTGAGTATTACATTTGCTTTTCAATATGGTAAGTTTAATTACCCAACAGCCCATTTTCTAAATTCCCTTTATTACATGAAAAAAACTAGTTTAATTACTTGCTTAATGCTTTCAGCATCCGTTTTTAGTCTCCAGGCTAAAGAAACTCCGAATACATTATCCAAAAAAGAAATCAAATCAGGATGGCGTTTATTGTTTGACGGAAAAACAACTACAGGTTGGCATACTTGGAAAAGCAAAGAAGTAAAAGCCAATTGGATAGTTTCGGATGGTGCACTAAAATATGACACCTCCAAAGGAAAGGAAGGTTCTGGCGACCTTGTAAGCAACGAAGAATTCGAAAACTTTGAATTAAGTATTGAGTGGAAAATATCTCCTAACGGAAACAGTGGTATTTATATCAACAGCCAAGAAGATGCAAAATATGCCTACGGATGGTTTACTGGCCCTGAAATTCAAGTAATAGATAATGATGGTCACCCAGACGGAAAAATCAAAAAACATCGTGCGAGCGATTTATACGATTTGATTCAGTCATCGTCAGAACCAGCAAAGCCAGTTGGTGAGTGGAACCAAGTAAGAATTATCAGCAACAAAGGAAGCCTTCAGGTATATATGAACGGAGTAAAGGTAGTGGAAACGCGCATGGATGACCAAAATTGGAAAGACCTTATTGCCAATAGCAAGTTCAAAAATATGCCAGATTTTGGTAAGTTTCTAAAAGGACATATCGTATTACAAGACCATGGCAACGACGTATGGTATAGAAGTATCAAAATCAAAAGCCTTTAGTTTCTAATACAATATACATAAGGAGGAGGTATTTGCCCAAGGTTTTGGCAATGCCTCCTCTTTTTTTATTTGGACAAATCAATTTTTACCTGCAAATTGCATAGAACGTAAAATAATTGAATACTATGTTAAAATCAATGACAGGCTTCGGGAAAGCGGTTGTAGAAGCAAATAATCTGACTGTAACTGCTGAAGTCAAAAGCTTGAACTCTAAATTCACAGATATATATTGTCGTATCCCAAAAACCTTTTCATCTCGAGAAATTGAGATACGTAACATTCTTACTCAACAGTTAGAAAGAGGGAAAATAGAATTTAATTTACAAGTACAGTACACAGATGCCACGGCGGGTACTTCTGTAAACCGTGCCTTGGTACAAGCATACGTAAAAGACTTGGCAGAAACCGCTGCGATTTTTGGCAACATCGAAACCACAGAATTACTAAAAATAGCCCTGACCATGCCAAATGCCTTCAACACCGACGCCGTATCTGAAGAGCAGAGTGAAGCAGAATGGAATGTAATTTTGCAGGCAGTCAACAAAGCGGTAGAACAATGTAACACGTTTCGATTAAGAGAGGGAGCAATTGTACAAGCCAAATTTATCGAATACGCACAAAATATTGGCAAATTATTAAGCCAAGTGGAAGAGCTAGATAAATCGCGAATCCCAGGTGTTAGAGAACGCCTTCGAAAATCTGTGGCAGATTTGTTACAGGATGAAAATTTTGACAAAAACCGCTTCGAACAAGAGCTGGTCTATTATGTAGAAAAATACGATATTTCAGAAGAAAAAGTTCGCCTCCGCACACATCTTGACTATTTTCAGACAATTGTAAAAGAAGGAAATGGGAAAAAACTAAATTTCTTGTCTCAGGAAATCGGTCGTGAAATCAACACCATCGGTTCTAAAGCGAACGATGTTGGTATTCAACGTTTCGTAGTAAACATGAAGGATGAATTAGAAAAGATTAAAGAACAAACTTCCAACGTATTGTAATAGTTAAATATAGAGTTCGTATTGCCTGATTGTTTAACACAAATTTTGCCCATTTACTTACATCCGAGTAAGAATCCGCAGGAAAAAGTAAATATATGCTTATGAAAGAATTGGAGGAATTATTGAATCTTGATACACTTTCGCTTTCAAAAGCCCTTTTAGGTTGGCAGCTTAGACTTATTTCTTTGGAAGGCATATACGAAGGAATAATTGTAGAAACAGAAGCCTACCTTCAGGACGATCCTGCTTGTCACGCTTATCGAAAAAAAACGACGAGAAATGCGCCAATGTTTGGTTCGGAAGGGACTATTTATGTTTACCAAATATACGGAATGCACTATTGTGTAAATATATCTGGAAATAAAGAGGGAGTTGGCGAGGCCGTGCTTATCAGGGCCTTGGAGCCCACCAAAGGAATCGATTTGATGAAAAAAAGGAGAAATACCGATTCGATTCGGAATCTGTGCTCTGGTCCGGCCAAATTGGTTCAAGCCTTTGGAATTAACAAAGAAATGAACTTTTGGAATGTAAAAACTCATGATTTGACCTTAATAGCTCCCTCCGCTACTATTGATGAAGAACAAATCGTTACAACCACAAGAATTGGAATAACTCAGGGTGTCGAACTGCCCTATCGGTTTTACCTCAAAAACAGTAGATATATTAGCAAAAAATAAAGGCGCCGATGTACAGCGCCTTTATTTTTTTCCCTAAAAAAAACCTTGATGATTAATGAGAAAAATAGCAATCAAGGCCAATAATAGCCCAAGGTAATTGAGTTTGGTAAGTTTTTCCTTGAAAAAAACAATACCAACCAAAGACGAAACCATAATTACACTAATATTATACAAGGGCAACACGTAAGCTCCATTGTTATCATAGTCGCTAAGTGCTTTGAGTAAATAATAGAACGAAAGAAAATTAGGTACGCCTAGCGGAATAGCAGCAATCAAACTTATAAGATTGATATTTTCGTGATGCTTTACTTTTCTATACAACAATACAAATAATCCAAAAACCATCGAGCCTATCAATATCGTGAGGGTATATGGAATTCGCTGCTCATCGGATTTGATGAAGGAAGCCGACAAAAAATTAAATGTCGTATTAGTAATCCCATACATCACAAAAACAGCTAGCGGCAATAGCCAATTTTTTTCCTTTCCCGATGCGGTATCCTCCTCTTTTTTGAAAGTACTAAGAGCAACTGCACCTATCGCAAGTGCCAATCCCTCATAATTGAGGAAATCAAAGCTACCAGCTCTAGTAAGAAACAAAAGACTAAAAATTACAGGAATTACCAGCGAGATATTATTCGCTAAGGAGGTGGCGGTCATACCCATCTTTTGGGTAGAAACGCCCGATAAAATAAACGTTACCACAAACCCTACTCCGAGTATGAGGGCGTAGAGAGAGCCTTCCGCATGAATATCAAAATGAAAGGCTTGCTCAGACGGAAGCATTAAGAGTCCAGTAAGAAAACAAACTGGATAATTTAATATAATAGCTTGAAAGGTATTTACCTTAAAGTTAGGATGAAGTCTGAAATTGACCAGTAACAACACTGAAAACAATACGCTCAGAATTAGTGAAAGCATTTTAAAATCGGATTAGTTTGAATGAAAAGAAAAAGGGTGAACTAATCCACCCTTTTTCTTTTCAAAACTAAGCATTTTTGGTAACTAAATCCTTCAAAAGTTCTACCCAAATCGGAGAATTATTCAAACTTTCTACCAATTGCCAGTGTTCGCCACCTAATTCTTCAAACACTTCTTTGTATTCTTCACCAACCTCGATGGTAGTCTCTAAGCAATCCGCTACAAATGCGGGCGAAAAGGCCAATACACTTTTCTTACCTTCTTTGGCCAATCTTTTAATCGTATCCTCGGTATAAGGCTGTATCCAAGGGTCTCTACCTAATCGGGATTGAAAAGTAGTTAAATAGGTTCCCTCTTTCAAACCAAGTTCCTTTGCCATCAAGCGG
The DNA here is from genome assembly GCF_049240685.1 of Flectobacillus sp. NCBI lineage: Bacteria > Pseudomonadati > Bacteroidota > Cytophagia > Cytophagales > Flectobacillaceae > Flectobacillus > Flectobacillus sp. The sequence goes on along the minus strand of NZ_JBMLSD010000058.1, from coordinate 892 downwards.
GTTGTTTCATGACATTGTGCACGATAACAATACTGATTAAACGAATGAATTGTATCACAGCAAGAGCCAAACTTGCAGGTCTCACCCGTACAATCTCCCTTACGGATTTGTCGTTCGGGAACGCCATGATAGCTAAAAATATAATAATCAAAATCATGCGAGGCCATATAATTACGCGCCGCAGAAGTAAAATGTTCGATAAATTTTGGATGATCGTAATAAGTATTGACAAATTTAATCTCTGGAATAATTTGCCAACCTGAAACGATTTTCATTACTTTCTCATAAACTGAACCAGTCGTTGCTGAGGCATATTGTGGAAAGAATGGAATCACAATTATTTTTTGAAAACCCGATTTTCTGAATTGTTCCAACACAGAATCAAGACTTGGACTTTGATAACGCATTGCTAGCTTAACCTCAAAGTCAGAACCAAGTTCTTTCTGGAGCATTTCTTCTACATCTTCACCATAAAACTTTAATGGAGAACCTCTATCCTCCCAAAGTTCTTGATAAGTTTTTGCAGACTTTGGCGAGCGAAAAGGTGCAATTATCAAGTTTACGAGCATCCATCTAAAAGCCACTGGGATATCGATAACCCTACCATCCATCAAGAATTCACGAAGGTATTTTCTCACATCTGGGGTTTTAGGAGAGTCTGGAGTACCTAAATTTACGATTAATACGCCCGTTTTCATTTGATTTTTTTGAGAAGTGGTCACAGAATTTTGAGTGTTTGGGGTTTTGTCTACTATTTCCATCTGTCTAGTTTGCCTTAAATGGCCTATTGTATTAAGTTAGTGGGCAAAATAAAATTTAAGATTATGCTTAGAGCTTTCAGGTATCGGCTTTCGGCGGTGGGTTTTGGAAAAAAGCATGGCTGTAGGCAATA
>NZ_JBMLSD010000057.1:0-1003 GCF_049240685.1 Flectobacillus sp. | reverse complement strand
ATTAGTAACAAATATGTTATAACTATGGAAAAGTCAAGCATAAAAACAGGACGTTTTGACCCAAAACTCAGCATTAAACGTGCTCGTGAACAGAAGAAAGTCACCTTTGGGTCAACATTGGTAACCCCCACGCATACCTACACATGGAGTTCAAGCATGGAACGTTTGAATATTCTTCGTAAAGGAATTCCTTATGAAGCCATCGAAGTATTGAGTCAGCGCATCAATACCTCTGTCAAAGATATTTTGCAGTTGATTGATATGCCTCAAACTACCTACAATAAGAAAAAACGAGAGCAAGCACTCCTGACAGGTCGCGATAGCGAAATTGTTTTGTTAACTATCGAACTGCTTGATTATGGCATTGAGGTATTTAATCAAGAAGAAGACAAGTTTCAGCGATGGCTCAAGAAAAGTAATATTGCGCTTGGTGGCGTTACCCCCGAAAGTTTACTAGACTCTACCACAGGTATTCAGGAAGTAATGAATTGCCTCAACCGACTTGAATACGGAAATTTAGCTTAATGAAAGTTTATAGAATCGAACGAGAAAAGTATCTGTCCACCACGCTACAGGGGATTGGGGCAGCGCTTAGTAAAGGTTTTCGTTGGAATAGTCAAAATACCTATTTGGTTTATACCGCCGCTACTCGCGCATTAGCCATGCTCGAAGTAGCCGTACACCTCGATTTGAGTGAGGATTTACCCAATGATCGGTATTATGTAGAAATAGACATTCCCGACGATATAACTATTTTAGAATTAGCCAATGAAGATTTGCCTGAACAGTGGGACGCAAAACCACCCTCGTTAGAAACCCAATACATAGGCGACGATTTTGTTAGAAGCAATAGTGCCGCTGTACTCAAAGTACCAAGTAGCATTGTTCCACCAGAATATAATTACCTGATCAATCCTAATCACCCTGAAGCTGCCAAAATCAAAGTAATTTCAACGCAAAAGCTTGCCTTTGATAAACGACTGAGAGGAGAATAGTGACTTAG
>NZ_JBMLSD010000056.1:0-15475 GCF_049240685.1 Flectobacillus sp. | reverse complement strand
TGTCGTAATATCTTGTTGTCATTGGTGAAGCGTTTCGTTAAAGTGCCGCATAACGGATAGGGCTTTGCGACGGGCGGGTTTCCATGCACAAATACCCAATTTATTACTAAAAATCACTAAAAGCACAAAGCTCCAAGTTTGCACGTCACCCCGCCTGACGCAAAACCCGTGTTAGTGGCTGCTCTTCTTTCAGTCGTCAAATTCGATTGCATTTTTTGTCTTTGTCGCCCAGTTAATAATATCATTTCTTACTTTCTGCTTATCGTCAACCGTCAGTATTTGCTTTGTCGGTAATGACCAATTTGTCAAGCTATTTAAATAGAAGATAAGTCCATTCATTCCTAATTCAAACTCAACTTCGGCAATTCTCCCATTGTCAGTAATGTATAAAAATCCGCTACGTCCGTGTGATTTTAAATGCACTCCTTCTTTTGTTAGTAATTCTTGAACTTTATCTTTCTCACGTCTATTGGTCGCCCACTCTTCTTTAAGTTTCTCCGAGATGTGATGTTAAAAATGTGTGTCGTCAAATTTAATAGTTGTCCAACCAAAGGGTGTCTTTGATTTTATATCTTCTGCGTTTCGCTTGATTTGCTTTCTACAATAATTTGCTTTGTCTGTTAAGTTCATTTTTTCGGCAGAGTCAGCAAGCCCAAGCCAAAAGTCTTCAGAAAAATAATGTTCTGTTTCGTCAGCAAGTTCAATTAAGCTGTCAAGTGCAAGTTCCCATTCTCGGTTCTCTAAAAATTCAACGCAATTAATAAATTGTCTGTGTGTTCTATAAAATTCAGGCATATAGTCAACCAAACGTCTTATAGTCTGCTCAGGTGAGAAGTCCGTTTTAAGTTGTCTTTTTATAAAGTTGAATAGTTTCACGGTCTGTCTTTTAGAGTTGCCACTAACGGATCCGCTTTAGGCAGGGTGGGCATAGAATTCCGTTTGCTCATCGAAAGTAAAGTGTTTCATAGAATTCCCAAAGCTCATTTTATTCCCTCCGCCCAACTTGCCTAAAACGGATGTTGGGCGTAGTTTACAATTCTACTTCTCGTACGTATATACCACTTTCGTTATACGTGCAAAAAATCTTGACCTTATTGCCAGAATTTGTTTTTATTCTTAATTCTTTTCGAAATCGGCTAACCAAAGATGTATCTATAATGCCAGCAATAGCTATGTCATTCGATTCAGCTCTAAAAATGGCGTGCCCGCTTTTTGTTGATCTCAGGGTAAATGTTTTGGTCTCTCCGTTTTCAACACTACCAATAGCTTGTTCATTGAAGAACAAATAGATATTCGCGAATCTCCCAATGAGTTTATTCTTCTCTCTTTCTACTATTAGAGTAAATGTCTTTTCTTGGTTTGCTTTTTTCTGTCCTTTTGCAATATTAACCACTAATGGTAATAAGGTTATTGAAAGCAAAATAATTAATGCTTTCTTTAATAAGAAATGGTTTTGGATTATTTGGATGTTCATGAAATAGAAATTTGAATAGTTTTTAAAAATTACGCCCAACGAACAGGGCTTGTGGCAGGTGGGGAATTTGAAACTCATCTGCCCGAACGTCCGATGATGTAAGTTACTAATTTTCAGTTACTTACAAATGTTAAATTGGTTTCCGTCAGCCGAAACAAATGTACAATAAAGTTACCAAAGTTCAATAACTTCCGTCCGCCCCACTTGCCACAAACCCATGTTATAGCCAGTTTTTCTTTCTATCAATTAGATTCTATTTTGTTCTTTAATAAGTTTTTCAATTCCAATGCTTCTGTCTGGTCAATTCCACTTGTCGCTGTGATTGTCTCATAGCCATATGAAAAAGTGATTTTAATTTGGTCAATTATTCTCAAAAGTTGAAGCATTGCTGTTGGTCCTTCTGAAACAGTTTCGTCTTTAATATCAATGTTCTTAACTTCTGAAAGTTTGTATGTCTTTGTCTTTGTCCAAAGTGGTGATAATTTGCTTAATGTTAAGTTGTCATTACTTATGCTAATTTCTTTTACTCCTTTTAGTTGCCATAGTAGTGCTTTCAAAGTAAAATAAACCACGACTACTGATAAAATAAAAATTATAATTCTTTCAGTTGTCGGTAAGTTACTCGCAAAAAATAAGGACTGGATAATACCATTCGTAAATTGAAACGTTATTAGCGATAAAAAAAATATTAAAGCCCAACTTTTCCGTTTTGGAGTTGTAATTGTAAGTCCAGTTGTCGTCTTTACAATTGTTGAGGTCATCTTTTTAGGTTCTTCCATTTTGTATCACTGTCTTTTTTAAAATTGGCTATAACTCCTAAATATACGAAAGTTTTGTAGTACTTTTTGTATTGTTTGTAATTTTACCAATTTTTTATTATACTATTCTTGTCATACTTTTTAGTTGTCGTAGTTTTTGTATTGTTTAAAAATTATGTTTTATTAAAGTTAAAAAACGTTTTTCGGTTTGTACATTACTATCCATCTAGAACTAACATGTATATCAGGTAGTCAACTAACCCATTATTTAATGATAGTTTGGCACTTAGCATAACCTACCTTTATTGATTTCTGATTCTCAGAATACTATACCTTGTGGCTTCTTCATTGTTTTGAATATAGTTTTCTTTGATGGAAAGCGTGTTATTATCAATCCATTTGGCATCTTCTATTCCTTTGGTTTTGAGCGCAACTTCTGCACGTTTAATTATTTTTTGATCTTTGATTTCTAGTAATACAAAACCATTATAATCATATTCGGCAATTAAGTCGGAAGATACGCTTATAAGCCACTTTTGGTCTGGTGATATAATGGGAGGGCTCACTAAATCTACCTTTTCTCCTGTATCTTTATTGACCAAGAGAAACGATCCTCCTTCATAATAATTGACCTTAAATACCCAATATGGCAGATTTTTAACAGAGCCTAAAAATTCATAAATGACAAAATCATCAGATTCCTCATTGTCGTTACTAGAAAGTATAAGCTTTTTGTTACCCTCAATATTATCGGCATACCAGTTCAATCCTTCATGATGAAGCCCAGAGCTGTCTGGAATCACATAAGGTTTTGAAGGATATTGATGGTAAATTTTTTTAGTAGATGGCTCAAAAGTAAATGTATATTGCCCAGATTGAAGTTGATGTTCGTTTGTATCGGGGGTCGCTAAAATTTTAGCGAGTGATTGTGAAGATTGATGGACTGAAGAGTCGCTATTAGTTTCAATGGCATCATTCTTTCGAGGGCCACAATTCCAAATGAGAAATAGTACAAATAAAATAGCTAAAAGATTGAATAAAAAAGGCTTTGAGCGCATGATTTAGATATAGAATAAGTTTTTGAGGTTATTTTATAAATGTTTCAAAGATATAGGTTTAATTTTAATATCAAAGCATATACATAAAATTAGCCACAAGCTTTCAAAATTATTCATTCAGTAAAAGCTTGTGACCAGATATCAAATCCTGTAAACTAATGCCTCAACCCTCTCGCCTAAATCTGCTCTGAGTCATACACAATTACCTTCTCCCAAAGGTGTGAATAGTCTTCTACAAATTTGAGGTGAATGGGGTGTTTTTGATAGATTTCTTCTTCTTCCAAGTTATCAAAAAATAACATCCACGAAACCGAATACCCTCGCTCGATAACACTACGGTTGGTACTTGCGGGTGTGCCAATGTGATGAAAACGAATGGTTGGTACTTTCGATAATCCTGTTAGTCCTTCGATAAGCTTGTTTTTGTCAGCCTCGCTCGAAGGATTTTTCAACCAAAAATAAACATGATGGATAAAGATTTTTTTCTTTGGCTTTGCTTCCGAAGGTAGCGCAACGGCCGTCAAAGCTGTCGCTGCCGCGGCTTTTTCTAAAAATGAACGTCTTTCTAATTTTTTCATGATGGTAACAATGTTTTGAAGTGATAAGCTAATAATATGTAAATTTCCATTATGCTCTTGATGAATAGTAAAAGCTTTTTGTATACTATTGTATATTGATTATAAGTGGTTTATTATGTTTTTTATGCTAAATTACTTAATCTTAGATACAAAACTACAAATGATTTTTTCTAGTTAATGGTAAAAATCCATTATATCTTGGTAGATAATTAGTAAATATCCTGACGATTGATGAAACGTTATATTTTACATGCTGCTTTCGATATCTATCATTTTGAGGCGACTCAATGGGAGCATTCGGTACATAAACATACCTATTTTGAAATAATTTTCATTCTAAAGGGACAAGGTCAACATAACCTCAACGGCAATTCGTATGACTACTCAGAAGGAGATGTTTTTTTGGTTGGCCCCGAAGACTTCCATGATTTTGAGATAGCGTCGTTGACGGAATTTTGTTTTATCAGGTTTAACGAATCGTTTTTGAAACAGTCAACTCAGGAGGGTAATACGTGGCAACAAATTGTAGATACTTTGCTTTATACCTCCTCACAAAGTCGTGGTTCGATTGTGCATGAGTTATCAGAAAAACAAAAGCTTCATCATTTACTTCATGTGCTCGAAGGTGAATATCAGCGTCCAGAATCTCAATATTTTGAAATTATTCGTGATAATCTTATGCGTAGTATCATGGTGATTTTGGCAAGGAATCTATTAGGACAAAGTGCCGCCCCAATAGCCACCAATGACTCTGTAGAGGCGATTTTACGCTATGTCAAACAACATATTTATGAACCTTCATTGCTTACCATCGAGCATTTGGCTGAGGTTTTTCACTATTCGCCTGCCTATATTAGTATTTTCTTTAAACGACATACTGGCGAGCCATTGAAACAATATATCACCAAGCTCAAAATGAGTTTGATAGAAGCCCGTTTACAATATAGTCAACATTCCTTGACCGAAATAGCCGACGAATTTGGCTTTACGGATGAGAGTCATTTTTGTAAACAATTCAGAAAATATACAGGAAAAACGCCGACAGCTTTTCGTAAAAAACGAACTAATTCGACTTAAAGAAAAGCTATTTGTCCTAACACTACCCCATAGACTTGGAGTATAAAAATAGGTTTTTCCCTTAAATTTGAGAGAATAAGCATTCAATTACCCAATTTTCACTCTTAAAATCGTTTCTAAAACTTTGAAAAAAATCCTTTCTTTCTCCTGTATTCTGTTTAGTTTAGCCAGTTCTGGCGTTGCCCAAACAGGAAGTGTCACCGAACCAGTGCGCTATATTGGCGGTCAGACCGTGGATCCAAGTGTACACGAAGGACGTTTGCGTTATGCGATAGGTACCGAAAACCGCCAGACGATGCGTGCTAACCGTACCCATCCCGAATACGCCGATGGCTATGGCTGGACTTACAATCATGCTTCTAATCTTTGTTACTGGAATAATACGTTTTATCAACAGTATTTGAGTAATCCAGCAGATGAGCACGTTGCACCTGGGCAAACTTTAATTGTTAAATCAAAAGATGGTCGTCATTGGGAAAAACCAGAGGTGGTATTTCCTCCTTACAAAGCGCCCGAAGGCGTGAAGATTCCTGCAGGTTATCATGGTTATATGATGCATCAACGTATGGGATTTTATGTGGCTCCTGACGGTCGTTTGTTGGTACTTGCTTTTTATGGACATACTGATGACCCTTTTGGAAAGGGAGGTATCGGTCGTGTGGTTCGTGAAGCATACAAGGATGGTTCTTACGGACCGATATACTTTATACGTTATGAAAGTGAAGCCAACTGGAATGAAAGTAATACCTCCTACCCTTTCTACAAAAAATCAACAGATGCTGGTTTTATCGCTGCCTGTGATGCTTTGCTAAAAGATAAATTGATGACTTTTCAGTGGTATGATGAGGATCATGGCGTGGATGGCTTTTATAATGGCAACAAATCGGGACAAGCTTTGTCATTTTATCATCGTAAAGATGGAAAAGTGGTGGCTCTATGGAAAAAATCTTTGGTAGCGCTTTCGGATGACGAAGGAAAAACTTTTTCTGAACCTGTAAAAGTACCTACTTTCTTGATGTCGGGCGGAAAACAATGGGGGCAAAAAACAGACGATGGTCGTTATGCCATCAGCTATAACCCTATTGAACAAACGCAGTATCGTTTTCCATTGGTCGTGGTGACGGGCGAGGATGGAGTTTTGTTTGATAATATGTTATTGATTCAAGGCGAAGTGCCCGTGCGTAGATTTACGGGGCGCTGGAAAGATTTTGGTCCTTGTTATATGCGTGGTATCGAAGAAGGAAATGGTAATCCTCCGGGCAATGATATGTGGATGACTTATACCGTCAATAAAGAGGACGTATGGGTAAGTCGTACGCCTGTGCCAATCCAATATGCAGTAAAAGGTATCGTTTCGGATAACTTTGATGCTTTGACTATAGAAGGCGCTGTACCCAACTGGAATATTTATGCACCAAAATGGGCACCGATAGAGGTAGTGAAAGCGCCTAGCAGAACAGGAAAAGCACTACAATTATCCGATACCGATTTGTATGATTATGCTCGTGCCATTCGAGTATTCCAAGAAGGAACCAAAGCACAGACGAGTTTAGATATTTTCGCAGATGTTACCAATACAGGAAGACTCGAAATAGATTTGACAGACCAATTTGGCAATCGTCCTGTACGAGTACGTTTTGATGAAAATGGACAAATCGTTGCTACTGATGGAAGTACCGAAAAGGTAGTTTCAACTTATCAAAAAGGACAATGGTATAAAGTCGAGATTTTGACAGAAGCCAATACCCATGGTCACTATACGTTATTGATAAATGGTAAGAAAGTATTAGAAAAGGGACAATTGGCGGAGGCTGTGAAGTCTATCGAAAGGTTATCGCTACGCACGGGTGCTTATCGTAACTTCCCAACTCGCCAAACACCAAACGAAACCAATGACCCGCCACTCAAAGGTGCAGATGAGCCTTGTTCGCCAACGGCATTTTTTGTAGATAATGTTGTCATCAAAAGCAACTAAGAAATCATATTGATGGTAGAGACGCAAAGCCTGCGTCTCTATTTTTTTTGAACAATTTGCAATTCGCGAATTGCAAATTTGTAGAATCATTATAACTTTACCTTTCTAAAAATAAGGTTATTATGAGAAAGAAGCATAATGGAATGCGTCCGCAAGATGTTTTGATTTTACTAGAAATTCTTGCTCGCTACAAAAAACAAGAAAATATCAACGGCGACTCTTTCAATGGTTGGTCACTAACGAATAAAGTTATTGCACAAGACCTTCAAATGAGTGAATCCGAAGTTTCGGAATCTCTTAAACGCTCTGAGTATGCAGGTTTACTTGAAGATTATAAGTCCAAACATATTAATAAAAGGGCTTTTCTGGATTTTCTATTATATGGACTAAAGTATGTGTTTCCTGCACATCCCGAAGGGCTTGCTAGGGGAATTCCTACAGCGCACTCTGTTGCGCCGCTAAGCGAAAACATTGTGTCGAATGAAGTATATGTATGGGCATCTGCTAATGGCACAGTACGAGGGCAAACAATCACACCTTTATATCCAACAGTTCCTGAAATTGTAAAAAATGATGAAAATCTTTATACACTTTTGGCACTCGTTGATGCCATAAGAACAGGTTCTGCAAGAATTAATAAACTAGCTTCTACACAATTAGAGCACTATATTTTAGGATGAAACATAGTTATCAAAACATTGTAAGAATAAAAGTGCTTGCACAAGCCTTATCTTCAATTGAACACAAAATCGTATTTGTTGGCGGTGCTGTAGTTGAACTATATTGTGATGACTCAGCAAGGGCTGAAGTTCGACCTACAGATGATATTGATATTGTCATAGAACTCCAGAATTTGGGTTCCTACACCAAATTAGAAGAGACACTTAGAGGAATAGGGTTTCAAAATGATATTTTTTCAGGTGTAATTTGTCGCTATAAATACCATGATATAGTAGTTGATATAATGCCTGATGATGAAAAAATATTAGGGTTTACTAATATTTGGTATAAAAAAGGACTAGAATGGAGTATTTTATTTGAAATAGATGAAGAATTATCAATCAGCATATTTCCTGTCGAGTATTTTTTAGCGTCAAAATTTGAAGCCTTAAAATCAAACCGTCATGGAGAGGATTATAGATGGAATAGCGATTTTGAAGATATTATATACATTTTTGATAACCGTATTAATTTAGAGCATGAAATTTTAAATTCAACAGAAGATGTGTTAAACTATATCAGGTCTGCATTACGAGAACTACTGTATAGAAAAACCATTGAAGAAGAAATTTCTGCAAGCCTTGATTTTTCAGGACACTATGCCAGAAAGCAAAGAATATTGGCAATTTGGCATGCTATTCTAAATAATTAATTTGCAATTCGCGAATTGCAAATTGTTGGAGATATTTCTAAAACATACAGAACCCGAGAGTTTTCTAAAATGATTTTGCTAAATTTTGAGAACCAATTTTCTCAAACTTAACATTATGGAAATCTTAGAAACCTTGTATCGTGAAATTGTAGGCTTTTTTAGCTTTAGTGGTCTAATAGAAATTATTCAGACGGATAATTATAAAGCCCTTTTAACCCAAGATGGCATCGGAAAAGCATTAGCTCCGCTTATTCCTGTATTGCTGGTCATCGAACTTATCAGAGCATTTTTCTTCCAACGCTTGAGTTTTACCCAATATAAAATCGCTTTTTTTACCTATATCTTCAATCGTGTTATTTCCAGATTCATTTCAATTGGGATGGTAGGTATTTGCATAGGTCTGTTTGAGCCTTATGCCATTTTCAAATCGGAGTTTACTTGGTATTGGTTTATTTATGGCTACGTGGTTTGGGAATTTGCCCATTTTGTATACCATTATCTGGGTCATAAGGTGCGTCTATTCTGGTGTTTGCATTCTACACATCATGCCTCTGAGTCGATGAACTTGTCCATAACGTATGCTCACTTTTTCTTGGAAGGACCTTATGCCGATATTATCCGTACTACGATTTGTATTTTGATGGGCGTCAACCCTCCGTTATTATTTTTGATTATGTTTATCGATGGCACTTGGGGTGCATTTATTCACATTGGTGAAAATCTAATGAAAGATGCTCGTCTGGGTTTCTTGAATAAAATCATTTTGACTCCCTCGCATCACCGAGTGCATCATGCGCGCAATCCTCTGTATATGGATACCAACTTTTGCAACTTACTAAATATTTGGGATAAGGTATTCGGAACTTTGCAAGACGAAAAACATGAGGAGGAAATAGAATATGGTATCACCAGACCGATGAAAACTGGAGATTTTTGGGATGCCTATTTTGGTGAAATTATCCTTTTAGCCAAAGACGTATATCATGCACCGACCATAAAAGACAAGGTGCTTTATATCTTTATGCCTCCAGGATGGCATCATTCGGGCGAGCATAAAACAGCATCAGTGGTCAAAAAGGAATATTTTGCCACACAAAAACCGTAGAGACGTTGCACGCAACGTCTTCGCACGAACAGTGGATGTCGCTGTAAGGTATGTTTCGTGTAATTATTTATGCAATTTTAATAAACCTATATGGCAGTCTTTGTATGGTACTAAGATATTTTGCTGGAGACGTTGCGTGCAACGTCTCTACAAGGAAAAACTTTTGAGATTGTCATGATAGGAGATACCCGTTTCGATTTTGGTACGCTTGCTGTCGTTGAGTGCTACGAGATATTTTCCACTAAAATGTTTTTCCAGTTCTCTGATTTGGCTACCATTGACAATACTCGAACGACTGATGCGAATAAAATTGCTTGGCAGTTTTTCGGATAAATTACTAATCGTATAATTGGTGATAAATTGCTTGTTGTCAAGGGTATGTAAAAACACATATTTGTCGTCTGCTTGAAAAAAAGCTATATCCTGCAAGGCTATTATCAAGATTTTATCGCCTTGTTTTACTGAAATAGAATGTATTTCTTTCTTAGGTTTTAGGAGTTCGGTCAAACTTTGTAAACTATCAGCTGATATTTTTAAAGCTTGATTTTCGGTAAATTTCTGAAGTTTTTGCACGGCTTTATCCAAGCGAGCTTTTTCGATAGGTTTTAATAAATAATCAATCGAATTTTCTTCAAATGCCTTTATGGCAAATTGGTCGTAAGCCGTTACGAAAATAACAATAGGCATAAACGTAAGCTTTTCGAGCATCTCAAAGCCAGTCAAAATGGGCATTTCGATATCTAAAAATATCAAATCTGGTCTGAGGTCTTCAATCAACTCTAAACCTTCTTGCCCGTTGAGTGCTTCGCCAATGATTTCAAAGGTATCGTCATATTCTTTCAATAATCTTTTGATACGATTAATCGAAATAGGTTCATCGTCGATTAGTATAGTTTTGTATGGCATGAGTCTTAATAGTTAGTTGTGAGTTGTAAATGGTGAATTTGGCGTTCGGCTTTCAGCTTTGGGCTCTCAGTAAAATATTTCTCATGAATTTATTAGCGCTTAAAGCAAGATATTACTACCGATTCATGATAACAATTTCGATGATTTTGGGATTATTTTTGAGTTCCAAAGAAGCCTTGTTGCCGTAAAGCAATTTAAGTTTTTCTTTAACACTTCTCAATCCAAAACCGCCACCCAATGTTTCCGAAAAAGCAGGGCCATTGTCGTGAATCTGAATGGTCAATAAATCATTGGCTTGTTTGATGTTTATGTCAATAATACCTTTCTCTGCTACTTTTGAAATACCATGTTTGATGGCATTTTCGACTAAAGGTTGAAGCAAAAATCGAGGGATTTGCTGAGAAAATAAACTTTCGTCACAATTAATAGCATAAGATAGTCGGTGACCAAAACGAACCTCCTCGATACTCAAATATGCCCTGATAATTTCGAGTTCATCAAAAAGTGAATGAAAGCTTTCTTCGGTTCGACCCGTCGTATATCTAAAAAGCTTTGATAATTGTATAGTCATTTCTTCGGCTTGATTAGGCTGCTCATGAATCAATCCAGCAATGCTATTTAAAGCATTATACAAAAAATGAGGATTGATTTTTGCCTCCAAAGCATCTAGTTGCGCTTTGGATTTGAGCTTTTCTAAGTTGAGTAATTGATATTCTTTTTCAGAAATTTTACGGTTGATATTCCTGTGCTGAAACCAATAATATAAAAATGCCCAACTGATAAAAGCAGGTAATGCCATATAAAAATAAATTGCCATTGGCACACTGTATGCCCAAACATTGGTACGAAGAATACTCCATTGTAAAATTTCGGAAGAAGCGAATGCACAGCCCATCAAGGGTAAAAACTTGACTTCATCGAGCGGAATTTTGGGCTCGATGAATGTCAAAAAAATGTAACAAGCCAAGGTTGCCGAAAATCCAGCCGCAGCGGTCAATAGCACCATATCTGGCTGAATAGCTGAAAAATCAATTTGCCATTTACCCAGTATTTCTAAAGTAAAATAAGCAATACTTGTAATTCCGTAACCAACAAGCAAGCAAAAAATGATACTAAACCCTAAGTCATAAGGAGGTTTTAGACTAAATGGTTTTTGTTTGTCCACCATTTCAAAATGATTACTTGGTGTTGAAAAAGTGGACTGTGCGTTTTCTACTGGCTTTTTTTCAAGATTGATGTTGGGTTTGGTAGTGTTATCTTTCGCAAAGGCGTCGGTAGGTTTGATTGGCTCAAATGGTTGATTGTTTTCACGAATCTTTATTTTTCCTCCCAATGTTTTGACGCTTACCGTTGGTCCTCCTCCCAGGATGGTACCATGAATAGTATCATTTGTCATCAAACCCTTAAAATCAGCAAGCGGTGGTACTTGGATACGACTTCCCGAAGCATCCAGATTCATAGGTTGGTTGAGAGGCATCGTGATTTTAATATTTCCTCCTGAAGTATCAAACCAAGCGTATTGATGTAACGATTGAATATCAGCGAAAATATTTCCTCCTTTGGTGCTTACACCAATATTCCCATGAATATCATTCAGGCGAATATTACCGCCCAAAGTATGGCATTCAAAAGAACCTTCTACGCCAAAAGCTTCTATTTTACCGCCCCAGCTCGAGCCATTAATAGCACCTTTATGGTTTTGAACAAGCAGATTACCACCTTTGGTGTCCAAACGAATATCAGCTTGATTATTGGCCACATAAATATTGCCCCCCATCGTCGACACATCGATTTTCCCCTGACAAGAAATCAGTTCGATTTTGCCACCCATGGTTTTTCCTTTGAGGTTACCCTTGGTATTTTGTGCCAAAATTTTGCCACCCCAAGTTTCAAAGAAGTGATTGCCACCAATCCCTTTGAGAGAGACATCGCCCCCAAAAGTTTTGGTTTGCGAGTTCAAACGATGCGGAATATAGATACGAAAAGAAGTGCTTTGAAAATTAAACCAGTTGAATACGTTAAAATAGCGAGGTTTGGCATAAATACTAAAGGTATCTCCAGATTGCTCGAATCTTAAATCATGTGTATCATGGTCAAACTCAAGCAGAGGATCGCTGTAGATAAAAAAGGTAAAAATGCTTCTGACGCTGGCATAAATTTCTACTTTAATGGTATTCTCGTCGTGCGCAATTAGTTCGAGATTACCAGTAAAATTTTGAAGGTCTAAGGTATTAATAGATTCAGCTTCAAAAGTTTTTTCAAAAGTCGGTTTATTATTCATGGCTATTGGGATAAACAAGCTTTGCGAAGGCAAAGAATGCTATGTTAAATTTAGTGAATTGTTGAACAAGATTTTGTTTGATTTCTGATTCAAAACAAGTCAAAACACTAAATTTTTAGAAAACCTTTCCGACAGATGAGGGATTTGGCAGGATAAACTGGGGAAAAATGGGAGGGAATATTTTCTAAAAAACAAAAACCCGACAGTCAAGCGACCGTCGGGTTTTATTCACCAACTTAATAATCTAGTCAATCATTATTTTAAATCAAAACGATCTAGGTTGGTTACTTTTGTCCAAGCTGCTACGAAGTCTTTTACGAATTTCGCATGTGAGTCTTGGAAACCATATACCTCGGCAATTGCACGAAGCTCTGAGTTTGAACCAAAGATTAAGTCAACTCTTGAAGCTGTCCATTTCACTTCACCCGTGATACGGTTGCGACCTTCAAATACTTCTTGGTCGTCAGACGTAGCATTCCAAGTAGTTGAAAAATCTAATAAGTTTACAAAGAAATCGTTTGTCAACGCTTCAGGACGGTGAGTAAATACCCCAAGAGATGATTTATCCCAGTTGGTGTTCAATACACGCAAACCACCTACCAAAACAGTCATTTCTGGAGCTGTCAAAGTCAATAATTGTGCTTTGTCGACCAACATTTCTTCTGAAGAAGTTGTATATTTTTTCTTTTTGTAGTTACGGAAACCGTCAGCCAATGGCTCAAGTACTGCAAACGATTCTACATCTGTTTGCTCAGCAGTAGCATCTGTACGACCTGGCGTAAACGGTACTGACACCTCAACACCTGCATTTTTAGCAGCTATTTCAACACCCACGTTACCAGCCAACACAATTACGTCTGCCAATGATACTTTTTTACCACCTGATTGCGTTGCATTGAATTCCTCTTGGATAGAAGTCAATGTTGACAATACTTTCGCTAATTGCTCAGGGTTGTTTGCTTCCCAATCTTTTTGTGGAGCCAAACGCACACGAGCACCATTTGCACCACCACGCTTGTCAGAACCACGGAAAGTAGAAGCCGAAGCCCAAGCAGTAGATACTAATTCAGAAACTGATAAGCCAGAAGCAGCGATATTTGCTTTCAAACCAGCGATATCATTTTCGTCAACTAATTCATGATCAACCGCAGGAATTGGGTCTTGCCATACCAAATCTTCAGCAGGAACTTCCGAACCTAAGTACAATGATTTAGGTCCCATATCGCGGTGAGTTAATTTGAACCATGCACGAGCAAAAGCATCAGCAAACTCGTCTGGGTTTTCGAAGAAACGTCTTGAGATTTTTTCATAAGCAGGGTCAAATCTCAACGCCAAGTCAGTTGTAAACATGATTGGCGTGTGGCGTTTCGATGGATTGTGCGCATCTGGCACAGTGTCGGCTCCCATACCGTGTTTTGGAATCCACTGATGAGCACCTGCAGGGCTTTTGGTCAATTCCCACTCATAGCCAAATAAGTTCCAGAAATAATTGTTACTCCATTTAGTCGGCGTAGTAGTCCATGCACCTTCCAAACCACTAGTAATCGTATTTTCACCATTACCAGAGCCATAAGAGTTTTTCCAACCTAAGCCTTGTTCTTCGATAGAAGCTGCCGCTGGTTCTGCGCTCACATACTTACTTGGGTCAGCAGCACCGTGTGCTTTACCGAAGGTATGTCCACCTGCAATCAAGGCAACAGTTTCTTCGTCGTTCATGGCCATACGACCAAATGTATCACGAATATCGTGTGCAGCAGCCAATGGATCAGGGTTGCCATCTGGGCCTTCAGGGTTTACATAAATCAAACCCATTTGTACAGCAGCTAGAGGGTTTTCCAAGTCACGCTCGCCCGAATAACGGCTTTTTGGACCACCGCTCAATTCCAACCATTTGTCTTCAGCACCCCAATAAATATCTTCTTCTGGCTCCCACACGTCTTCACGACCACCACCGAATCCAAAAGTTTTGAAGCCCATTGATTCAAGAGCGCAGTTACCTGCCAAAATCATCAAGTCAGCCCATGAAAGTTTACGTCCATATTTTTGTTTGATTGGCCATAGCAACAAACGAGCCTTATCCAAGTTTACGTTATCTGGCCAGCTATTCAAAGGAGCAAAACGTTGAGTACCCGAACCAGCCCCACCACGACCGTCAGCAGTACGATACGTACCTGCACTATGCCAAGCCATACGGATAAAGAATGGGCCATAATGACCGTAATCGGCAGGCCACCAATCTTGTGAAGTTGTCATCAACTCAACAATTTCCTTTTTAACTTCGCTCAAATCCAATGATTTAAACTCTTCGGCGTAGTTGAAATCCTCACCCATAGGATTAGACAAAGTAGAGTGTTGGCGAAGGATATTCAAACGTAATTGATTTGGCCACCAGTCTTGGTTTCTTGGACCACCACCTGCGGCATGTCTTGCTGGCGCAGGAGCAGAAGCACCGTGATGGAATGGGCATTTACCTCCCTCGTGAGAACCGTGATTTGATGATTGATGTTCCATTTTTATAGTTTGTTTAGTTTTTACTGTAAAATATTTTAAAAAGTTAAATTCCGCATTAACATTCGCGAAGTCTCCATTTATAAGGATTCTTGTTTTCAAAGGTTAATTTTTCTACTATAATATTAATAATAAAAAAAGGATTTTTCCTTGATTCGATGTTAAAATTACGATAATAATAATTATAAGTCAAATTGATTATTCTTATCAAGATATAGATTTTTACTATAATGCCATTCTGAGTAAATAGAGAGGGATTTGCTGAAGAAAATGGGTAAAATAGGTGTAAAAAATTGAGAAATTATTTTTTGAATAGGTTTATGTGTTGACCTAAACAGCGAAAATATCCTTTTATAGGATTTATCTTTTTCTAATAAAATGAG
>NZ_JBMLSD010000055.1:0-7589 GCF_049240685.1 Flectobacillus sp. | reverse complement strand
TTCATAACTCATCATTCAGCACTACTACTTAGTATCCTTTATTCTGAACCAAATTTGGATTTGAAGAAAGGTCATTAGCCGGAATCGGGAAGATATTGTATTTATCCTCCACCGAGCGACCGTTGGCAGTACCGCCCTTCCAAGCCCAGAGGTAGGCGCCTGTTGTGAATTTTTTAAAGCGCACTAAATCTGTTCTACGTTGCGCTTCATAATATAATTCACGGCCTCTTTCATCTAAAATAAAATCCAAGGTCAGCTGATTCGCAACAATATTACCAGTTGTTTTGCCATTGTAGGCACGGGTACGTAATTGGTTTACCAACGACAAAGCCGTACTCAAATCGCCACCCGTTCCACCACGCAATACTGCCTCGGCATAGGTCAAATAGATTTCTCCCATACGGAAAAGTGGAAAATCGATATCCACAAAATTTCCTGCCAAATCTTGATTAGGTGCTTTGGCTCCTGAACGAGTTTTGTTTCTGTATTTTGAAGAAGAATACCCATCTGTTCCTGTATACAAGTCGTTCATATCTCTATTTTGTCCAGTCGTATAAAACTGCGCGCGCACATCGGTGTTTCCAGATGGGTCAACAAACAAACTCACAAAGTTTTGCGAATGGCGCAAGCCTCCCCAGTTACCATTTGTTCCTGACAAATCACCTGGTAAAGCTGCTTGACCATGCGTCAAATAGGTAGTTCCACCCCAGTTTTGGGTATTGGTTCCATCGTAGGCAATCATGAAAATATTTTCTTTGGTATTCAAATGATTATCAGCAATGGTTAATTCACGGTAATTAGTGTGCAAACCGTAATTGGCATCTCTCAACTTATTACAATAGGTAATTGCCTCTGTGTATTTTGGCGTCCCTGTGTATACTTCTGCATTGAGATACAAGCGAGAAAGTAATGCCCAAGCCGCTGATTTTTCAGCACGTGGGTACTCGTTTTGCCCAGGTGCAATCAAATCGGTTTCGATAGCCTTCAACTCAGATTCGATGTAATTGAATAAATCTTTACGCTGAATTTGCTTTGGAATAGTTGTCCCAATCGCATCGTTTTCTGTGGCAAAAGGAGGATTTCCGAACATATCCATCAACACCCAATATTGATAAGCACGAATAAATCGAGCCTCTGCACGGTATTTTCTGATATTGTCGGCATCAGTTCCCGTTATGCCTCTTCGGCTCAAATTGGCATCCGACGATTCACGAATAAAATCGTTACAAAGTGTTATTTGAAAAAACGAACGGTAATACAATCCATTGACAATAGGGTTAATAGCCGACCAAGACATTTCTTTTAATCCTTTGATACCCGCATCATTTTGCCAAGTCCAAGCAGCTTCGTCAGTCGTGATTTCTTGCAAGTTCCAATACAAACGCAAGAAATCGGAGTTTCCTTCATCGGCAATAATTTGTGAGGGAATATCAGGACTTCCTGTTCCGCCTGTGTTGCCCGTCAAAGCAAAGGCTGCATATACTTTTGCCAGACCTTGTTTGTATCCTTGAGGCGTTTTGTAAACTGTTTCGGACGTAATGTCATTGGTTGGCAATAAATCCAAATCGCTTGTGCAGGATGTACCAATACTTAGTAAAAATGCTGCAATAGTTATTTTTATATAGGAAATTTTCATAGAATTATCATTAAAAATCAAAGTTCAAACCTAAAGAGAATGTACGTGGACGAGGATACAGATTGTTATCGATACCCGAGGCCACCTCTGGGTCTAGCCCTGTGTATTTGGTAATTACAAATACATTTTGAACACTGGCATTGAGACGTAAATTGACATTGCTATTTTTCATGATTTTACCCAAATCATAACTCAAATTCGCATTATCCATTCTCACAAATGAAGCATTTTGGATATAATAATCACTCAACAATTGTTGGCTATTTCCTTTGAATCCTGTTGTCAAATAGTTGGTAGAAGCATTGTAGAGGACATTATTTCCCAATATCTGATTCAATACCCCACTTTGACTATAGTTGTTATTGTATACATAATTACCCACCGACGAGCGCATCACAACACCCAAATTCCAACGCTTATAATTGAGTGAGCTACTCAAACCAAAGAAAACTTTTGGCACTGAACTTTTTCCTCTGTACAAATCATCTTGGTTTATCACGCCATCACTATTTCTGTCCACGAATACACCTTCTAAGGGTTTTCCGTTAGCATCATACACTTGTTTGTACAAATAGAAGGTATTGCGAGAGTAACCCACTGAGTTGATGAAGGCAAACTGTCCACCAATACCTCCAGCAATTCCGCCAGAAGGGAAACCAACATAATTTTGGTCGCCAGGCACTACGGTAAGATTGGTAATTTTGTTTTCGTTGTAAGTCGCATTAAAATCTAAATTCCAAGTCAACTCACGTTTGCGGATAATTTGTGTACTTACACTAAACTCCACCCCTCTGTTTTCCATACTTCCGACATTGGCAACGATAAACGCCGAGAAGTTAGACCCCGCAGGTTGCGGAATATTATTCAATAAATCTTTGGTCTTTTTTACGTAAAAATCAACACTACCTTTTACTCGACCGTCCCAAAAACCGTAATCAAGAGCAAGGTTGGTCGATGCAGTTTCTTCCCATTTACGATTAGCATAAAATCCTCCTGGGCGGTAACCTTGATAATAACTATTGCCAAACTGATAAGCCGCATTTGGCGCACTTAAGGCATAATAAGAATAGTAATCATAGTTTCCGATACCATCTTGCTGACCCGTAACCCCATAACTGGCACGAAGTTTTAGGGTAGAAAGCGTTTCATTTTTCGCAAAAATTCCTTCTTCCTTCAAATCCCAAGCCAAGGCAATGGATGGAAAAAGACCCCAACGATTCGCAGGTGCAAACCTCGACGAACCATCACGACGAAGCGTAGCTGTCAAGAAATATCGGTTGTTGACCGAATAGTTAGCACGACCAAAAAATGAAATCAAGGTATTTTCTGGTTTGTCGAAAGGAAAAGCGGGGTCTGTATTCGGGTACTTTTCGCCACTAGCAGTGTAGCTAGCATAATTATAATTGGTGGTTAGGTAATTATTGTAAGAATAACCAGCCATTACATCTACACGACTTTTGAGGAAGCGTAAATCTTTGACATAGTTAAGATAAAATTCGAGTAAGGTATTTTGCTTGGTTTGTTTGTAAATATTGTTGGTTCCACCCTTGCCACCTACTACATAGCCAATCGCTGAGCTATCGGATACATAGACCGTACCTTCGCCCTTAGACACATCATAACCCAAGTTGAGGTTAGCACGTAGTTCAGGAAGAAAATGGAATTTATAGTCAAACTGAATATTCCCGATACTACGCTGCGGCGTACCTTCATCATAACGTTGCTCCAACATTCCGAGAGGGTTGCGTCCTGCCAAGTTCATCAAACCTGTTGGCGAGTTAGGGTCTAGCCATTCAAAATAGCCTCCAAAACGTTGCGGGTTTACTGTTGCATAAACGGGTTGCGTTGGGTCAAAGCTAACTGCTGCACCAATCGCACCTAAATTTGCGAATCTTGACTTTTGAAGTGAGCCTTTCAAACTTAAATCTACCTTCAAATGATTGTTAAAAAAGGTTGGGTTTAGTGAGAAAGCCAAAGAGGTACGTTGTAACTTATCAGTCTTCAAAACCCCAGTTTGCGTCTGAAATCCTAGTGAAACACGATAAGGCAATTTTGCGACTTCTCCACCAATACTCAAGTTATTGTCAGTCATGTGAGCCGTCTGATAAATCACATCTTGCCAATTGGTATTGGCTGTACCTAATAGAGCTTTTTGTGCGGCTGTTCCTTTTTCGTTGACGATAGAACGAAACTGATCTGCGCTCAAAACACTAACTTGCTTAGCAACAGTAGAGAAGGAGTTTACGGAAGAGAAATTAATGCGTAAAGCTCCACTTTTTCCTTTTTTAGTAGTAATAATAATAACCCCATTCGAAGCACGAGTTCCATAAATTGCCGCTGCTGAGGCATCCTTCAACACCGTAAAAGTTTCGATATCATTAGGGTTGATAAAACTCAAAGGATTGGACGCTCCCGCAATGCCTCCTTCGCCCTCTAATGGGACACCATCAATCACAATCAAAGGATTATTACTGGCACTCAAAGACGAACCTCCACGGATACGGATGGTACTACCAGCACCTGGCTGACCACTATTGGAGATAATAGAAACACCAGGGACTTTTCCAGAAATCAACTGTTCAGGTGTGGTAATTGCGCCCGTTTGAAAATCTTTGGAAGTAATAGACGTTACCGAACCTGTCAAATCTTTTTTGCGACTTGTTCCATAACCTACTACAACTACCTCCTCCAACGAAGTATTGTCTGTTACCAAACTTACATTTAGAGTGGTGGCGGCAGAAACCATTTTTTCAACTTTTACATAACCAACCGAACTAAATACTAATATATCTCCAGTACTAGCCTTAATTTTGTATTCTCCTTTGGCATCGGAGATAATGGCAGCCTTTTTGTTTTTGACTGAAATACTCACGCCTGGGAGCGCCTCCTCAGAAGCATCTGTCACTCGACCTGTTATTAATTTGTCTTGAGCATAAGCAAAAATACTGCTTAGCGTACACAGTATTGTCAAGACAGAATACCATAAACATTTTCTCATTTTTGACTTTATTTATCAATATAGTGCTATAAAATATTTTCAAAGTCAAAATTAGAGAGAGCCGTAGGGAATTATTTGTGCTATCGTTCCAAAGTTTGATTCAATCGTTCTAAAAATGCGCTCAGGGAATTATTCTAAGTAAAAATGCTTTACTTTAGAATAACTATTTTTACTGTTTCGTCTCGAAATCATTCAGTCTTGTATGTCAAAAAGATTCATTTTATTCATTCTTGGAAATATCCTATTATCCTGCTTTCCTACAAAAAATATTTTGGGGCAAAAATGGGATATGTCTTTCAAACATATCAATATCGAACAAGGGCTTTCCAATAGTACCATCGAATGCATCTATCAAGACAAAAGAGGCTTTATATGGATTGGTACAAGAGACGGTCTCAACCGTTATGATGGTAAACATATTGTAGTTTATAAAAATGAATCAAACAATCCATTTAGCTTGAGCGACAATTTTGTCACAGCTATTACCGAGGATGCAAAAGGAAATATTTGGATAGGTACCATTGATGGTTTGAATCGTTTGGACGAAAATAAAAATACTTTTGAACGTTTTTTTTACCAAAAACAAAATCCAAATAGCCTTGGAAATAATGCGATTACCTCCTTATTGAAAGACCATAAAGGACAACTTTGGATAGGCACTCAAGGAGGAGTTTTGAATCTTTGGAAAGAGGAAAATTCTTTTAAAAAGTATTTCTTAAACCCTTCAATACCAGGACAAATTGCGATTACAAACCTCTACCAAGACACCGAGAATAACTATTGGATTGGTTCAGACAAAGGACTCTATTTTTTTGAGCCTCACAATGGCCATTTTCAATATACTGAAACCATTGTTGGTGCTCGACCTACCATTAATTGTCTGGCACAAGATGCACAGGGGAACTTACTTATAGGAACCAACGGGCAAGGCCTGATGAGTTTTAATTATCGGCTAGGCATCAAAAAACGATTCGTTCAACAAGATTTCAATCCACATTCACTGGCGAACAATTTGGTAAAATCTATTTGGATTGACCATAAAAAACAAATCTGGATAGGTTGTATCAACGGCGGTCTCAACTTATTTGAACCCCTTACTGGTCATTTTACCAATTATCAACCTCGTCCCGAAAATCCCAAGGGTCTTAGTCAAAGAACTATCTCAGCACTTTTTGGTGACAACCAAGGAAACCTATGGATAGGCACCCATCGAGGCGGAATTAATTTGTATATGTCTCAAGTGCAAAAATTCCAATTATTTCGTCAGCAACTCAACGAAAATAGTTTGAGCTATAACGATGTTCGGGCTTTTTGTGAAGATGCTTCTGGTGATATTTGGATTGGTACAGACGGTGGAGGATTGAATCTTTTTCATAAAAACACCCAAACTTTTGAACATTTTAAGCACAATCCTTCTCAGCCAAATGGCATTAGTTCCAATGAAATTTTAGGCTTGACACAAGACCACCAACAACGGCTTTGGATAGCCACTTGGGGAGGTGGGTTGAGTGTATTGGAAAAGGGTTCTCGTAGTTTCAAGCGATTTTTACAACAAGAAAACAACCCCAATTCTCTTGGCTCAAACTACGTCCAACAGGTATTTGAAGACCGTCAGCAACGTCTTTGGATAGCCACTTATTATGGGGGTTTGTATCAATATTTACCCGATGGACGATTTGTCAAAATACTTTATGGGAAAAATCGAAAATCCCAGTTGTTGGGCAATAATATCATTTGTCTAAACCAAGATTTAAGAGGAAGAATTTGGATAGGAACAGATGACGGAGGGCTCAATTGTCTCGACCCGCAAACGGGTGTTTTCTCTCACTTTTTTCATAAAGATTCCAAAAAACCAGACATCCGAATCATCTTCGTTGACCGACAAGGGCGTATTTGGGTAGGTCATCGAGGACTTTATCTATGGCATGAAAAAGAACAACAGTTCAAGTTATTTACGACCAAAGCTCATTTATCGGAGGATTTCATCAAAGGAATCGTAGAAGATGATGAGGGAAATCTATGGATTTCTAGTTCAAATGGCATTACCAAACTAAACCCACAAAACCTTCAATTTCAACAATATAACTCAGCTGATGGCTTACAGGGATTGGAGTTTGAGCCAAACGCAGCATTGCGTACCAAAGACGGACAGATTTTTTTTGGAGGAGTGAAAGGCTTCAATGCTTTTTATCCTCACAAAATTTCAAACAATAACTACATCCCTCCTATTTATTTGACCAGTCTTCAAATTTTCAATAAAAAGGTAGGTGTTGGTAAAGAATCGCCTTTGGAAGAAGATATTAGTTACCTCAAAACGCTGGAACTAAGTCACAGACAAAATACCTTTTCGATTGACTTTGCTGCGCTCAACTTCACCGCATCAGAAAATAATCAATATGCTTACAAACTAGAAGGCTGGGACAAAGATTGGATTATAGCAGGCTCCGAAAACCGTGCATCTTATACCAATGTAAGTCCTTCGAATTATACCTTCATGGTGAAAGCTTCTAACAACGATGGTGTTTGGAATCCCGAAGTAACCACTTTAGAAGTCATTATTCACCCTCCATTTTGGGCGACTTGGTGGTTTAGAGCTATTGCATTCATATTGATTCTGACGGGTATCCGTACTTTTTATCAGTTTCGTAGGCGCATGGCGATTCAGCAACTTAAGGAGCAACAAAAAGAAGAATTGCATCAGGAGCAATTACATTTTTTTACTAATATTTCACACGAATTACGAACACCACTTTCTTTAATACTTGGTCCATTGGAGAAGTTAAAAAAGGATTTTCCAAGTCCTTTGGCACTTCCTTATTATGAGATGATTCAGCGAAATGCCAAACGTCTATTGGCATTGACCAATGAATTAATGGATTTCCGAAAAGTAGAATCTGGCGCGCTACAATTGCATGTCATGCAAGGAAATATCAACATTTTTTTGACCGAAATAGC
>NZ_JBMLSD010000054.1:0-9280 GCF_049240685.1 Flectobacillus sp. | reverse complement strand
TCGAGAATTTAATATTCATTCGTCTGTATACGAACATTAGCAAAAAAATAAAAGCCATACCTAAAACCAGTTTCCTAAACATAATTCTATTTGTAGTTTATTATTCTAAACAATTGTATATTAGTTATACCCTTACGCTGGTGCTGGCTTACTAGCCAGTACCCATTGTTTCTTTGGATTCTATCCAGAAGCTTTCTTTTAAAAATTTTACTATTGAATTGATTTTTATAGTAGGATTAGAATCCTTAGATTGAGTTAGTACTGGCTTGGAAGCCAGCACTAGCGGGGAGTCAGTATAGGCTAAGTAACCAACACTTGCGGGAAATCAAGGGAGCCATATATATTTGAAGCATTATTTAATTGTCCTTTGAAAACGTACTATTTTCCAACCATAATCATTACTTTTCCCAGACCTTTTTAATTTTTTAGCAAATCCCTTAAAATAAAGAGTTTTTGAATTACCATCAATCGTACCTTCGAAATGTAATGAATCCGTTTCCTCAAATTCAATTGTATTGTAGTGATATTCAAAAGTACCAAAATCACCACCAATCGAATTCATTAAATCTTTATCTTTCTTCATTTGGTCTACAAGACCTTTAAGAACCTTTGGTGTAGTTGAGTCTATATATGAAGAGATTACCATTGAAAAAATAAATGATATTACAATTAATATAATAATTCCTTTGATAATTTTTCTTTCCATACTAGTTTGAAGAGTTTAATGTTGTTTTCCACACGCTGGTGCTGACTTCCTAGCCAGTACCCTTGCTGGTGCTGGCTTCCTAGCCACTACCTATTTTTTCTCTGGATTCTATCCAGAAGCTTTCTTTCCAAAACTTTACAAGGGTGTTGATTTTTATAGTAGGATTAGAATCCTTAGATTGAGTTAGAACTGGCTTGGAAGCCAGCACTAGCGGGGTCAAAAAAGGGGTCTAAAATTGTTTTTTCGCCCCCTTTTTGATGAATGGTAAAAACTCTTACAGTCAAATTAATAACTTCAAGCCTTACATAAAATAATCACTCAATTACCACTCGATAAAGGATTATCACCTGATAGAGGTTTCTATTTTCAACCAACCTTTTTTTGAACCTTTTGGAGTGAAAAAAACATGAATCGTATCGCTGGAATAATAGTCATGTCGTTCATCGATATTTATTTTTCCTTTAGAAAGCTTTGCTGTAGTGTTCATTATGAATTTTGAAGTTTTTACCCCTTTTCTCTTTTCAAAGGCATAAAAACCATAAGATACCTCAGCACTATCGTCTAATTCACCTGTAATTTTTAACAGTAGCACGGAGTGTGAAGAGCCTTTTGAAGAAGAAACTGAATCTACAAAACTTTGAGGTTGAGAAACATCAGAGACCTTAAATTCTGCGAATGGAGGCTTATAGGGATATAGTTCCATAAGCCAAATTCCTAGACGAAAAAATAAGAGAAAAAGTAGATATGCTACTACGAGTAGAATAGCAATCTTCATAGTTGAGTGTAAAAATGACTTACTTTCTTTTTGGTTAATCATCGCAGCGTCCTGTATTATCAGTGTTTATTATAGTTCCATTATTAGTTGAAGTAAGTCGTTTGCCATTTCCTGAATTTATTTTTCCTATAATAGCATTGACAATTATGTTATTTTTATAAGTTGCAATTTGTTCAATACCTACTTGGGTACTGACTTGCTCGTAAACTTGAAACCCTAAGCTGTTGTTGTGCAAATCCATTTGATGGGCTTTAACCTCATCTGGATTGTTAATATTATATCCAGACTCATGGTTGTTCATTATTTCCATAGCAGAATGTTTCCCAACTGTAGCATATAATAGTGCCGATAAATAAGCGTGCTTGAATGCATTACCATTATTGCCATCGAATAGGTTACAATAAAATTGTTCCGTTTGGGCTTCGGCTGATTTTCTAGCTAAAAATGTACTAAGCAATAGAACTGGTTTTAAAGTAAAGTAATCTCTTTCAACTTGATTTAACTGATTCTCCCACATATCGCGTATATCATGATACATATTAAGTATAGTTTGTAATAAATCCTGAGAAGAGTTATTGGCAAGTAAAACTTCCATTGCATGAGAATATAACACTGTTGATGCTCCTGTACCCTCAAAATAAATTGGGGTACAATCTCCGCTAGTAAAGCTGTATTGCCAATCTGTACAATCCACAAGATTGCCAGAGCCATCCTTTAAACACACTCTTTCGTAGTGATCAATACAAATTGTTGATTCATTCAGAATCTTGCTAGCTTTGTTTTTGACAGGAATAGAATCTAATTGTTTCCCATTTTTATAAACAAGCCAATTAACTATTTTTCTATTTTGATTATAAAAAATAGCATATCCGTCAAAATTATTAAAGTCTTTATTGGAGTTATTTTTTTCGTAAAAGCTGTTACTCGGGATAAGTTCAAAATCAAGTAACTCTATCGTTTCATCTACTTTTAAGAAAATTAAATTAGAAATAACATCTCCCGAAATTAAAGTTGATTCATCAATATTCTCTGTAGTTTTATCTTGTATTTTTACAATAAAGGGGTTGGTATACAAGATAGGTACTGTTATAATACTTTCTGTGGATGAAATTTTTTTGATGGTAGCACCTTCCCAAATAGGTACTTTTGAGTTTTCATTATTGGTTCTAAGATTTTTATTTAAGCTGTAGTAAAAGTTTTTGGCTTCTTAAACTGTGAGGGTGTTATTGTTTTTTTTAGATAAGCTAGAATCTTCAAGAGTTGAACATGATTGCAACAAAAAACATGAAATCAGGAATAGAAAGACTTTCTTCATAAATGTAGTTTTAATTAAAATTGATTTGATATCTGTTTAAAACAAAAGTAAATAATAAATAATAAACTTCATGTATGATGCAACTTAAATTATTTCGTGGTCAGTAGAATATTGTACATAATTGAAGATTTTTTTCAATATTACTCTCTATCAAATTAAAATTAATAGTTAGAGCTTCAATAAACTACTTGGATGAATAATATAATTATGCCCCCGCTGGTGCTGGCTTCCTAGCCAGTACCCATTTTTTCTCTGGATTCTATCCAGAAGCTTTCTTTCCAAAACTTTACAAGGGTGTTGATTTTTAAATAGGATTGGAATCCTTAGAATGAGTTAGTACTGGCTTGGAAGCCAGCACTCGCAGAGGGGGATATTGAATCTATGCCTGATTTATTTGTTTAAAAAATCATATATTTCGTTAAAAACCTCCACTTCTACATTTTCAAAAATACCATTCTCGAATTTATTGATTGCTTTGGCTTTTCCAAAAATTTTGATTTCTTTCAATTCTCCGTAGATTTTCCCTGAAATAATTGCTTTAGTATTCGACACTTTTTGCCATTTATTTAGTTCTACAGTAAACTGAGTATCAGCTTTACCATTTACAAAACCAAACAAAGTAGTATGTTCTTTAACACCATCCGAAGCTCCTGAAAAATTAATTTCCATATCAGATGCACCATATTTGGCAGGTGCTTCCTTCGGATTAAATAGTTGAATCGTCAGAGTTCTGTCATCAGGAGTATCAACACTTCTGAATTGAAGCTGTAAATATGGCTTTTCTAATACCTTTTTTACCCCCTTTTTCCAGAATGAAGCTCCTTTATAAGTAATAGCTCCTCTAAAGGTTTTACCATCAAGTGTTACTTTTAGACTAGCACTTTGAGCCAATTTAGCCTCTGTTTCAGCTTTCATCGAAGAACTATTAGCTTGAAAACCAGCAGGAAACACCTTATATCCCTTGCGTAAATAATCATTACCAGTAGATGGATTGGCCGTAAATTTCAAATCGAAATAGGCATATTGTCCAGCCTTACATTGATTTATCTCTTTTCTGTCGTCTCCTGTAATTTTTGTAATAGTTGCCGTAAATTTTCTACCAGTTTCGGCATAAATATCGATTTTGTCATTCTTTTTGATAACACCGGACAGAATTTCTAAGCTTCCACTAAAATCTGTATCATTTTCACCAAGATACAAGTCTCCTGTTTTGCCCGTAAATGTTTGTGCGTGTAGTTCTTTTGTCGCTAAAGTACAAAAAAGAAAAGTCAAAAGTAGTAGTAGATTTTTCATGGCTTTACGATAAATAGTTAATCTCACACGGGTGCTGGCTTTCTAGCCAGTACCCATTTTTTCTCTGGATTCTATCCAGAAACTATCTTTTAAAAACTTTACTCTTGAATTGATTTTTATAGTAGGATTGGAATCCTTAGAATGTGTTAGTACTGGCTTGGAAGCCAGCATTAGCAACGACTGTTTCTGAAAACAAAAAAGCAAATTAAATATAGTTTGAGAAACCACCAAGCAATACCTCAAACTTTTGATTTACAATACTTTAAATTCTATTGTAATCTTAATGGACCCTCCCGCTGGTGCTGGCTTCCTAGCCAGTACCCATTTTTTCTCTGGATTCTATCCAGAGTCCTTCTCAGCAAAACTTCATTATTGAGATGACCTGAACTAGCATTGTAATTATTTAATACGTTTGAAAAATCTTGACATAAAGATGGCATTTGCATGAACATAGTCTAATTGCATTGTATCTTCATAAAATACGCATTTATAGGTAGTTCCGCCTGAATTCAGAAACCCATTATTTTCCCAAAAGTATTTTTCTACAACTATATTGCCCGTAGTATATTGCTGATGTAACAAAACACTATCCTCAAGATATTCATCATACCATTTTACGCCAGATGGTGCTTCTATTCTTCCATTACCGATACCAATGAATTCCCATTTTCCTAAAATCGCTTTTTGTGGAGAAACCTCCTCGTCTTTACAGCTTATAGACAGCGTAAATAACAATAGTAAAATAAGTGCTGATCGTGTTTTCATTTTTATGTAAGTAGAAACGATGAAAATCTAATTCTCGTTAAATTTTAAGTTTAATGATAAGATTAAACCAAAGATACTTCTTTAACAAAAAAGGTTGTAAGTAGCTTTCCTTGCTGGTGCTGGCTTCCTAGCCAGTACCCATTTTTTCTCTGGATTCTATCCAGAAGCTTTCTTTCCAAAACTTTACAAGGGTATTGATTTTTATAATAGGATTGGAATCCTTAGAATGTGTTAGTACTGGCTTGAAAGCTAGCACTAGCGGGGCTTTACTCACGCGGGTACTGAAAAAAAATTGTACTTTTTTTAATCCAACACAGCTAATATTTAGTTAATACTGTATGCATTTGAAATATTTTTCATTTCAAGTTAATCTTTATTGCTTGACAGCAACAGCATAATCCTTTGATAAACAATACATTAATCCTTATTCTGTTTATTTTCCTGTCGCTATCATTCCAATAAATAGCATATTTAATCATTAATAAATACATTATCAAAAAACTATTATGAATCACATCCTTACAAGCATTAATTCAGTGCTCTTATTTTTTTGTACGCTCACTACTTCATTTGCTCAAAAAGACCTTACTCCGCCTCTTCCCTCAAGTATTGTTTATGTAGACGCTCTCAACGACTTGCCTAGTCCTCAAAACGGCGTAATAACCCTCAATTCGGCTAAGGTATATATCATTTCGGGTTCTGTCGACATTGGGCAGAATAGTATCAACCTAAATGGAGCTGGCTTACGAGGCTTGGATCCGGGAAAAGATCGAATTCTTTCGGCCACCAAAGGTGCAGTTCTCAGAAGTCAAGATGTAGATGTATATCTAGAGAAGGTATGTGTTATCCCATTAAGTAATGTAACTACAGCCTACGATTTTGAGGATAATACTGGTACTAAGACGCTAAATCTCTTGGCTGGAAATTCGGTAGTAGAAGCTCCTAGGGTTTCGAGCGGAGGTGTAGGCAGATTTAGTGGGTTCAACTCGATGTTTATTACCACTAATTTTTGGAGATGCCGAGATGGGTTGAAAGTAACAGGCACAACAGGTAAATTTTGTAGTTCTTACAATTATATTACGGGAATATCCGCAGGAGTTGGTATTGAGTTTTTAGCTGATTTTGAAGCAAACGACATCGATATGTCTAATAACTATTTTGTTTTTTCTGGAAGTACCGCAATTAAATTTCATGAAAAAGCAAAAGTTGATCAGGCAAGGATGAATGGCAATTTGTTCAGAGGCCCGGCAGTGCTTATTAGCGGCTTTGATTCTCATACTCCTGGATGGGAAATGAAACAAAATGGGGCTGGGTTGCCAGATACAAAGCCTTACGCTTTTGTGTATATGAATGACAATACGACCTCTACAAAATTAATTTCTCCTAATTTATTTACAAAAATAGCTGGAGAAACAACAACTATGAAAGCCGATGGTTTTGTTGCTACCGCAAATCGAATTACCTACACAGGTAAAAGAACCCTGAATGCTCGTATTTATGCCAATGTGGGCGGAAAAACACCAGAAGCCAATTCGGATTTATCCATAGCAATTTATAAGAATGGTTTACTTCAAATAGCGCCTAATTCATCTATAGCTATAGGAGGAAAAGGCGAGGGTTTTCAATTGACCTTAGAAACCATCGCTGAAGTGAACCAAGGAGATTATTTGGAAGTATTCATCAAAAATAATATCAACTCTACCCCTATTCTTGTGAAAGACCTACAATTGAGAATTAGCGAGTAATTTTTGAAAGGGTATCGTATCGGTATTGTGCATTTGATTTCTTCAACGCTAACATACCTTATTTAATATTTGTGTCGCATTGTGAGAAATACTTCACAAATGTACATGTTTGTTTTATCTGCCATAGGCTGTAAGCTGTAGGCAAAAGGTCTTTATCATTTCATAAAAAACTCCTTTTTTTCTTTAGCTTACGGCTTAATGCCTATTGCCTAATTTTTTTAGGCAATAGGCACTAGGCAAAGAGTGTGAAATGTTTTTTAGTAACGATAAATATGTTTTTGCCAAATGCCCGTAGCCGAATGCCAGTAGCCAAAAGCCCATTCCTGAAAGTCTAAGGCTGAGGCACTCGTTTTTATTTAGCATTTTGAATAGATACTTTTTCCAAATAATAGGCAATTAATAAACCTAAACCTGCTCCCCAAAGAATTAATGCGGCTCCATGAAAAGCAATATCAGTTGAATTACTGTATAGAGATTGAAACCAAGTTAATGCAATAGTATCACAAAAAGTTGCGGTAAGTGTCATTAAAACAATTGGTTTTACCATTTTTGAATAGGGTAATCCCAATAAATATTTCGCTATAATAACTGTAATAACTGTTACTGGAATAGCAATCAATAGCCCTACCGAACGTAAATTATTATTATCGGTCAAGATATAATCGCCCATCTGGTTAATTACAATTGCGCCATTGAGCCAAAATGCAATACCTAAAATAACAGCCAAGGATGTTTTTTTAACTGATAGTTTCTCGGATTTTGGGACTAAGATATAAGATAGTAATAGTGCTATCCCTACCCCCCAAAGTATCCACGCCGCACCACGGAGAGAGATAAGATACTGGCTGTGATAGAAGATTTCCCGAAAATAAGTCATCGCAATTCCGTCTAATAATGTAGCAGTGGTGGTAATTATTACGACTGGCTCAAATAATTGAGAATAAGTTTTTTTTACAAGTAGCTTTATCAACCAAAGAAACACCAAGGTACTCGGAACAGAACTTAGCAACATCATGAACATGTTGGCGTCATTTCCATTAAAAACAGAAAACCCAAATTGTTGAACTACCCACGCAGCCAAGCACCAAAGCACAGCACCTATTACGACTGAAAGACTCATTATTTTGTTGTTTTTCATAATATGCTCTTTTTTCGCAAAAGTAATCAGCATTGTAGCTCAGTTTTAGACGCTACCGTACAACTAAATAAAAGCAATCGCAATTTTTTTCAAACTTTGAAAATACTTTGATAACCATTCATAATTCAATGTTTCTGTATTGATTTGAAGAAAGAAATTTTCAAGAGCTAAGGTAAAAATACCTTCCAATTGTTTTCTTGAGAGATTTAGCCCTAAATCTTTCACCCAAACGTTTACAAAAGCATCACCCACGATTCTATTTGAAATATCCAAGGTCGAAGAATACAATTCGATGTTTTGGTTAATCCTCAACTGTCTATTAAACAGTAGATCTATTTTATGCGCTAAAAGAATATTTATTAGTTCAGGATCAATCTTTTGGGCTTGTTTTTCTTTTTGTGCAATGATTTTTGACTGTTCGATATGGTACTTCAACAACAATTCGATGAAGATTTCGATGTCTGCAAAATGATGATAAAAAGAAGATTTACTTTTTCCAACCATTTTGGCAAGAGGTTCTATTTTAAGATTCCCCTGTCCAGAAATGGCAAATATTTTGTAGCCTTCTTTTATCCAAATATCTTTAGTGTCTGTTGTCATGAGAAGTAAGGATTACAGCTACTAGAGGATGGGAAATTCATGAGTCTTGGCTTTGCACAAATTCACGAACGTAAGCCCAATCACCTCTATCCTTGCTCTTGTAGTACGAAAGAGAGTGGTTTGCGGAGGTTTGTTTTTGATTATTTAATGTTGCTTTACGTCATGATACTGCCAAAGTACATTAACTATTTTCCATGTACCATTGAGTTTTACGATATGCATATAGTCAATCCATTCATCAGCAATTAACTTTACCGAAGCTGTCCGCTCCGACACATCGAGTAAAAGTACCTCTTTTTTAGGCGAAGCAGGAAACTTATCACCTTTCTTGTTATAGCTCTCAGCGAGTAAAATCATAGATTCTGTGGCTGTTTCACGAACATAGTCTTTCCCTGTAGCTTTGTCTTTCCAAAATGTTCGTTTTACCATTCTTGGATGCAAAGCACGCTCCATTTGTGAGGGGTTTGGTTTGTGTTGTGATTCGATGTAATCAAGGGCGGCTTGTTTGATTTCTAAACTATCTTGCTTGGTTTGTCCCAAAATACTGTGGCTTGTAAAGAATAATACAAGGCCGAAAAAAACAAATTTCATCGTCGTTATAGTTATTTTGATTTTTGAGGTTAAATCCTTTTTCTCCATGTTTGTTAGCCAACATACATATACGAGACTTGGAATTATAAAGGTAATCTTATTGGGATATTTTACAAAAAAATTATAAACATGAGTCATTCCGAATGTTAAGATTGGGGTTTTTATCCAAGTTTTTAGCAAAAAAGCGGTCGAAAAATAGGTTTTCGCCCCCAAAGCTGGTGCTGGCTTCCCCGCTGGTGCTGGCTTCCTAGCCAGCACCCACTTTTTCTCTGGATTCTATCCAGAAGTTATCTTTTAAAAACTTAACTATTGAGTTGATTTTTATAATAGGATTGGAATCCTTAGAACGTGT